>NZ_JBOBDO010000008.1:0-213849 GCF_050586665.1 Pseudomonas sp. ES4
TCCCTCGACAGCTCCTACAGAGTCCGGGGTTACCCCGGGCTCAGGGTTTTACTTTTTTGCTACGTTGTTACCTTCTTGCAGACCCAGGTCAGCCAGTGCTTTTGCAGCAACCTTGGCTGGCAGCGGGATGTAGCCGTCTTTCACAACCACTTCCTGACCCTGTTTGGACAGAATCAGCTTCACGAACTCGGCTTCCAGCGGGGCCAGAGGCTTGTTCGGGGCTTTGTTGACGTAAACGTAGAGGAAACGCGACAGCGGGTACTTGCCGTTCAGGGCGTTTTCTTCGGTGTCTTCAACGAACTCGGTGCTGCCTTTCTTGGCCAGAGCTACAGTCTTCACGCTGGCGGTCTTGTAACCGATGCCCGAGTAACCCACGCCATTCAGCGAGGAGCTGATCGACTGCACGACCGAAGCCGAGCCTGGTTGTTCGTTGACGTTAGGCTTGTAGTCGCCTTTGCACAGGGCTTCTTCCTTGAAGTAGCCATAAGTGCCGGATACCGAGTTACGACCAAACAGTTGAACCGGCTTGTTGGCCAGGTCGCCGGTCACACCCAGGTCGCCCCAGGTTTTCACGTCGGCTTTGGCGCCGCACAGACGCGTCGAGGAGAAGATCGCGTCGACTTGCTCCATGGTCATGTGCTGGATCGGGTTGTCTTTATGAACGAAGACCGCCAGGGCATCCACGGCAACCGGGATTGCGGTTGGCTTGTAGCCGTATTTGGTTTCGAAGGCCTGAAGTTCGTTGTCCTTCATCTTGCGGCTCATCGGGCCCAGGTTAGCGGTGCCTTCAGTCAACGCAGGTGGCGCGGTAGAAGAACCGGCAGCCTGAATCTGGATATTTACGTTCGGGTATTCTTTTTTGTAGTTCTCAGCCCACAGGGTCATGAGGTTGGCCAGGGTATCGGAGCCGACGCTGGACAGGTTGCCCGACACACCAGTGGTCTTGGTGTAGCTCGGGATAGCAGGGTCAACAGCGGCAACCGCGTTGGCAGTCGCAACGCCAGCAGCGACAAAAGTCATTGCCGCCATCAAACGCTTCAGTTTCATGCCTTACTCCTAGCAGATAGGTGTGTTAAGTCGGGGCCAAGTATCAGCAGGCCGTGTGAACACTCTATGGCTGAAATATGACAATTAGATGAAAGGCCAGCATGTAGCGACAGATCGTTCCCATGCTCTGCGTGGGAATGCCGCCATGGACGCTCTGCGTCCGCTGTGAGAGGTGACGCGGAGCGTCACGGGATGCATTCCCACGCGGAGCATGGGAACGATCGGTTACGTGTTCAGCGACCTTTCTTCCAGAGATACGCGCCCACCAGAACCCCGACACCGCAGATGATCGCTACGTAATAGGCAGGCCCCATCGGGCTTTCCTTGAGCAGCAAGGTGACAACCATCGGGGTCAGGCCGCCGAAGATGGCGTAGGCCAGGTTGTAGGAGAACGACAGCCCGCTGAAACGCACCACCGCCGGAAATGCTTTGACCATCACATACGGCACCGCACCGATGGTGCCGACCAGCAAGCCGGTCAAGGCGTACATCGGGAACAGCCAGTCCGGGTGGTTGAACAGGCTGTGGTAGAAGGTCCACGAACTGATCAGCAACGCAGCACTGCCGAACACGAAGACACGACCCGCGCCGAAGCGGTCCGCCAGTACACCGGAGGCGACACAGCCCAGGCTCAGAAATACGATCGCCAGGCTGTTGGCCTGTAACGCGGTGGTTGGCGAGAAGTGGTAGACGGTCTGCAGCACGGTCGGGGTCATCAGGATGACCACGATGATGCCGGCGGACAGCAGCCAGGTCAGCAGCATGGAAATCAGGATCGCCCCGCGATGGTCGCGCAACACGGCCCGCAGCGGCACTTCTTCTGCCAGAGCCTTGCGCAGTTGCAACTCGGCGAATACTGGCGTCTCGTGCAACCAGCGACGCAGGTAAACCGAGAACAGGCCGAATACGCCACCCAGCAGGAACGGAATCCGCCAAGCGTAATCCGAGACTTCGACCGGGGTGTAAATGCTGTTGATCGCGGTGGCGACCAGCGAGCCCAGCAGGATACCGGCCGTCAGGCCGCAGGTCAGGGTGCCGCAGGCGTAGCCAATGTGCCGCTGCGGCACGTGTTCGGAAACGAATACCCACGCGCCCGGCACTTCACCGCCAATCGCAGCACCTTGAATCACCCGCATCAGCAGCAACAGGATCGGCGCCCACATGCCGATCTGCGCGTAAGTCGGTAGCAGGCCCATGATCAGGGTCGGCACCGCCATCATGAAAATGCTCAGGGTGAACATCTTCTTGCGTCCCAGCAGGTCGCCGAAGTGCGCCATGACGATGCCGCCCAGCGGCCGCGCCAGGTAGCCGGCGGCAAAGATCCCGAAGGTCTGCATCAAGCGCAGCCACTCGGGCATGTCGGCCGGGAAGAACAGCTTGCCGACCACCGTGGCGAAGAACACGAAGATGATGAAGTCGTAAAACTCCAGCGCACCGCCCAGGGCAGACAGTGACAACGTCTTGTAATCGCTGCGGGTCAGCGGACGTGCGGATTGAGTGGGCTGCGCGATGCTCGAGGGCGCTGTGGTCATGGCAAGGCTTCTCTTATAGTCGGATCTGCAACCCCAACAACGCTGGCTGAGGCTTGGGCAGGTCCGGCACGATAGCAAATTGTTCGAAAAAGCACATAGAGGTGCGTATTTGACGGTCGAAATGAGAACCGGACGGTCGTCTCGGAGTCTACCGATCGATATACTCGCAATCTTGCGACAGCTTGCAAGGGTTGCTGTGCGAAGACGCTGCTGGCTCTACCAGTCGATTTCGCAGAGTTTCCCTTTAGGCGCCTTACGAAAAACGTGACGAACGTAGTATGTTCGGGGCTGAATCGTTTTTCCTTGAGACGGCTATTCACCTGAAGTACTTATGAGAGTCACGGGTCAGAGGCACCCCCGGCATGATAGAGCTCGAACAAGAAGATCCAATCCCGCAAGGCGACCTGGCCCTGCAAATTACCGCGCTTCCCCGCGAAACCAACGGCTTCGGCGATATTTTCGGCGGTTGGCTGGTGTCGCAGATGGATTTGGCCGGCACCGCAATGGCCAGCAAAGTCGCCGGTGGCCGCGTGGCTACGGTTGCGATCGACCGCATGGCGTTTCTGGTTCCGGTAGCGGTGGGCGCTCAGCTTTCCTTTTATACCCAGGCGTTGGAAATCGGCCGCAGCTCGATTCAGATGATGGTCGAGGTCTGGAGTGACGATCCGCTGTCCAGCGAATGGCGTAAGGTGACTGAAGCCGTGTTTGTATTCGTCGCGATCGACGGCAGCGGTCGCACCCGTTCGGTTCCGCCAAGAGCTCGTTAAACACTGCGGCCTTTCTGCGGTCCATTGCAGTCATTGTTCCTGATCGAGAGTTGCCCCATGAGCACGCCCAACGTTGAAGCCGTGAAACTGGATGAACTGAACTGCTGGCGCATCCGCCACGGTCAGGCCGAATTGCTGGTTGCCCAGCAGGGCGCACACATCCTCAGTTATCAAGTGGCCGGGGAACCGCCGTTGATCTGGCTCAACGACGAGGCCGTGTTCAAGACTGGCAAGAGCATCCGCGCCGGGGTTCCGGTGTGCTGGCCATGGTTCGGCAATCTGCCGCGCAACCCGCAGAGCGTTCAGGCCATGCGCGTCGGCAATGAAGCGCCAACCGCTCACGGCTTTGTCCGGACAATGGACTGGGAACTGGGCGGCATCGAAACCGAAGGCGAAAGCCTGAAGGTGGAATTCCTTCTGCCCTACCCCGAAGACGGCTTCCCGGGCTGGCCGCATCAGGTGGATTTAAAGCTGAGCATCCGTTTGGACGAGCAACTGCATATCAGCCTGACCAGCCATAACCAGGGTGCTGACAGCGTCACCATCAGCCAGGCGCTGCACAGCTATTTCGCGGTCAGCGATGTACGCGAAGTACATGTCGAAGGGCTGGATGGCTTGAGTTACATCGAAACCCTGGACGACTGGAAAACCGTCACCCAGACCGGCGATCTGCGTTTTGTCGGCGAGACCGACCGTATCTATCTCAATACCCCGGCGAAGCTGAGCATTGTCGATCCGGCCTGGGAACGGCGCATCGAACTGACCAGCAGCGGTTCACGCTCGGCGGTGATCTGGAATCCGTGGATTGAACGCGCCGCAGCGTTCAGTGACATGGCCGACGATGGCTGGCAGCGCATGCTGTGCATTGAAACGGCGAACGTGATGGATGATGTGGTGACGCTGGCGCCGGGTGCGAGTCATACCCTGGGTGTCAGCATCGGCAGCAAACCTCTCTAAGCAACACCGCAATACGAAATGTGGGAGCCAGCCTGCTGGCGATGGCGTCATGTCAGTCAAATTGAAAGTATCTGACGGACCGCTATCGCCAGCAGGCTGGCTCCCACAGTTATTTTGGTTGGCTGCTAGAGATCTGATTCCTGTACCACCCGCACTTTCGCCGCATCCAGCGCATACGCTGCGTCAGCCAGGTCGTTGTTGACCTGCTCGATCTTCAGCGTGCCGGTCACCCACAGCGGTGTGTAGATGTCGTTCAGCTTCAAACCTTTGGGATAACGCACCAGCACCAATTGATTAGGTGGCGGTGGCGGCACGTGGATGCAGGCGCCCGGATACGGCACGAGGAAGAACAGCGTGCTGCGGCCCTGGGCGTCGGACTCCAGCGGCACCGGATAACCGCCGATGCGGATGTGCTTGTCGTTCATCGACGCCACGGTTTTGCTCGAATACATCACCGCCGGCAAGCCCTTGCTCTGCTTCATGCCACCCTTTTCGGTAAAGGTGCCATTGGCTTCGGGGGAGTTGTGGTCGATTTCAGGCATGGCCTCGAGGGCTTTCTGGTCCGACTTGGGCATCAGGTCGAGCCAGTCGGTTTCCGGCAGTTCGCCGGCATGGGCGAGGCCCGAGCCCAGTAAAAGGAAAGTCAGCAGAAGACGGCGCATGAAGGTGCTCGGCAAAGGAGAGGACAGTGCAACGCCGAGCATTCTAGCCCGCTCTGCCTGCAGCGCAGAGGGGGCTTTGTCGCTTTGAATCAGTTCTTTTTGATCAAACCGTAGATCACCAGCAACACCACCGCGCCAACCAGCGCACCGATGAAGCCTGCACCTTCGCCCGCATGATAGATGCCCAGAGCCTGGCCGCCATAAGTGGCCGCCAGCGAACCGCCAATACCGAGCAGGATGGTCATGATCCAGCCCATTTTGTCATCGCCCGGCTTCAGGAACCGCGCCAGCAGGCCGACGATCAAGCCGATAAAGATGGTTCCGATAATTCCCATGGCATTTCCCTCTGATTAAGTGCTACGTCCAAGCCTAGACAGACTTTGGCATCCTGCCATGAGAGAACGGCGGCCCCTGAATGGTTCCACCGCTGCCACATGAAACTGTTTACTCGGCGATAAGGGCTTCGACCTTGAGGATCTGCGCGGCCAGTGTTTCGCGGTCTGCACAACGCAGGTTGGCGTGGCCGACCTTGCGACCGACCTTGAACGCCTTGCCATAGTGATGCAGATGGCAATCGGCGATGGCCAGGACTTTCTCGGTCTCCGGCACTTTGCCGATGAAGTTGAGCATCGCGCTCTCGCCGACCTTGGCCGTCGAACCCAGCGGCAGACCGGCAACGGCCCGCAGGTGGTTTTCGAACTGGCTGCACTCGGCGCCTTCCGTGGTCCAGTGACCCGAGTTGTGCACACGCGGGGCGATCTCGTTGGCCTTGAGGCCACCGTCGACTTCAAAGAACTCGAACGCCATCACGCCAACGTAATTCAGCTGCTTGAGCACACGGCTGGAATAGTCTTCCGCCAAGGCTTGCAGCGGGTGGTCGGTGCTGGCCACGGACAACTTGAGGATGCCGCTGTCGTGGGTGTTGTGAACCAGCGGATAGAACCTGGTTTCGCCATCGCGGGCACGCACGGCAATCAGCGAGACTTCGCCGGTAAACGGCACGAAGCCTTCCAGCAGGCAAGCCACGCTGCCCAGTTCGGCGAACGTACCGGCCACATCTTCAGGCTTGCGCAGGACTTTCTGGCCCTTGCCGTCGTAACCCAGGGTGCGGGTTTTCAGCACGGCCGGCAGACCGATGGAAGCTACGGCAGCGTCCAGGTCGGCTTGCGATTGAATGTCGGCGAACGCCGGGGTGGGAATCCCCAGGTCCTTGAACATGCTCTTCTCGAACCAGCGATCACGAGCGATGCGCAGGGCTTCGGCGCTCGGATACACCGGGACGAATTGCGAGAGGAACGCGACGGTTTCAGCCGGGACGCTTTCGAACTCGAAGGTCACCAGATCGACTTCATCGGCCAGCTGACGCAGGTGATCCTGATCGCCGTAATCGGCCCGCAGGTGTTCGCCCAACGCGGCTGCACAAGCATCCGGCGCGGGGTCCAGGAAAGCGAAGTTCATGCCCAGCGGAGTACCCGCCAGCGCCAACATGCGACCCAACTGGCCGCCACCGATTACACCGATCTTCATCGTCAACAACCTCAGGCGATGCGTGGGTCTGGATTTTCCAGGACGCTGTCTGTCTGTTCAGCGCGGAATTTTTTCAGCACCGCGTGGAAGTGCGGGTGCTTGGCGCCGAGAATGCTCGCCGAGAGCAGCGCTGCGTTGATCGCGCCGGCCTTGCCGATGGCCAGGGTGGCAACCGGAATGCCCGCGGGCATCTGCACGATAGACAGCAGCGAATCGACGCCCGAGAGCATCGACGACTGCACCGGCACACCCAGTACCGGCAGGTGGGTCTTGGCCGCACACATGCCTGGCAAGTGGGCCGCGCCGCCGGCACCGGCGATGATCACCTCGATGCCACGCGCCTCAGCCTCTTCGGCGTACTGGAAGAGCAGGTCCGGGGTGCGGTGGGCAGAGACCACTTTCACCTCGTAAGGAATGCCGAGCTTTTCCAGCATATCGGCGGTGTGGCTAAGGGTGGACCAATCGGACTTGGAGCCCATGATCACGCCAACCAGTGCGCTCATCGTCGTGCCTCTTCTCTCTGGGCGCCCGCAGGCGCGTCAAAAAACAACAAGCCACGCAATATGCGTGGCTTGATTGTACGAATTATGGCCGGACGAACCGGCCGAAGGCCGCGCAGTATACCTCAATGAGGCAGATAAACAGCCCCCGAGACGACCATCTGTCATACGACGCAAAGCGCCGGTTTTATTGACTTCAGAGTCAGTCAATACAACATCATTCCCTGTGGGAGCGAGCCTGCTCGCGATGGCGTCGGCCCGGTCGACATTTGCGTTGAATATTAGTCCGCTATCGCGAGCAGGCTCACTCCCACAGGGTTAGTCGACATGTTCAAGAACTCTGCGCTGCGCCGCCTTCCAGTTTGCGCCACAGCAATCGCACGTTCGCCTTGCGCACCAGCGCGCAGCGGTACAAGCGAATCTCCAGCGGCACATGCCATTGCGGGCCGCCGCATACCACCAGTTCACCCCGAGCCAGTTCGGCGCGCACGCTGAGCCGCGGCACCCAGGCAATGCCCAACCCCTCCAGCGCCATGCTTTTAAGACTGTCGGCCATGGCCGTCTCGTAAATGGTGGTGAAGCGCAGCGCGCGCTGGCGCAGCAGCATGTTCACCGAACGCCCGAGAAATGCGCCGGCGCTGTAGGCGAGCAGCGGCACACTGCCTTCGCCTTCCAGATCGAACAGTGGCTTGCCGTCGGCGTCCGCCGCGCAGACCGGGAGCATTTCGGTGTTGCCAAGGTGCAGCGATGGAAAAATTTCCGGGTCCATCTGCATCGCGGCATCCGGGTCGTAGAACGCCAGCATCAAGTCACAACCGCCTTCGCGCAATGCATGCACGGCATCGCCGACGTTGGTCGCCACCAGGCGCGTCGCGATGTTCAGGCCTTCGTTACGCAACTGCGCGATCCAGCGCGGGAAGAAACCCAGCGCCAGGGAGTGAGCGGCGGCGACCTGCATCACCTCGCCCTGCCCGCCTTCCAGGTGATGAAGGTGACGCAGCACTTCACCGAGCTGCTCGACCACCGTCCGCGCGGTGACCAGAAACAGCTGCCCCGCCGCCGTCAGTTCGATCGGCGTGCGCGAGCGATTGACCAGGGTCAGCCCCAACGCGGCTTCAAGGCTGCGGATCCGTCGGCTGAATGCCGGCTGAGTCACGAAGCGTCGTTCGGCAGCCTGGGAGAAGCTGCGGGTGGCAGCCAGGGCACTAAAGTCCTCCAGCCATTTACTTTCAAGGTTCATCACGGCCTCCCGGACACGCACCAATTTAGGTCACACGCTCGCCGCAGACACGGCGTCACATGGGCATTATGCCGAATGTGCATAGGCTAGTGTTTAACAGCATTGGCCCAAAATTCTCCACAAGCCTAGCATTTGCAGCGTTCCGGCACAGACCGGGTCCATATCGAGATGATTTCTATCATGTCCTCCGCTGCATCTTTCCGCACAGAAAAAGACCTGCTTGGCGTACTCGAAGTACCTGCTCAAGCGTATTACGGCATCCAGACCCTGCGAGCGGTGAACAACTTCCGTCTCTCCGGCGTTCCGATTTCGCATTACCCGAAGCTGGTTGTCGGCCTGGCGATGGTTAAACAAGCCGCCGCTGACGCCAACCGCGAGTTGGGTCACCTGAGCGAAGCCAAGCACGCTGCCATCAGCGAAGCCTGTGCACGTTTGATCCGCGGCGATTTCCACGAAGAGTTCGTCGTGGACATGATTCAAGGCGGCGCCGGCACTTCAACCAACATGAATGCCAACGAAGTCATCGCCAACATCGCGCTGGAGGCCATGGGTCACCAGAAGGGCGAATACCAATACCTGCACCCGAACAACGACGTGAACATGGCGCAGTCGACCAACGACGCCTACCCGACCGCGATCCGTCTGGGTCTGCTGCTGGGTCACGACGCGCTGCTGGCCAGCCTCGACAGCCTGATCCAGGCGTTCGCCGCCAAGGGCCAAGAGTTCGCTCACGTCCTGAAAATGGGCCGTACCCAACTGCAAGACGCCGTGCCGATGACCCTCGGCCAGGAATTCCGCGCATTCGCCACCACGCTGGGCGAAGACCTGGCCCGTCTGAAGACGCTGGCCCCGGAACTGCTGACCGAAGTGAACCTGGGCGGCACCGCGATCGGTACCGGCATCAACGCCGACCCGCGCTACCAGCACCTGGCCGTTGAGCGTCTGGCGCTGATCAGCGGACAACCGCTGGTTCCGGCTGCCGACCTGATCGAAGCCACCTCCGACATGGGCGCCTTCGTGCTGTTCTCCGGCATGCTCAAGCGCACCGCTGTGAAGCTGTCGAAGATCTGCAACGACCTGCGCCTGCTGTCCAGCGGCCCACGCACCGGCATCAACGAAATCAACCTGCCAGCGCGTCAGCCAGGCAGCTCGATCATGCCCGGCAAGGTCAACCCGGTAATCCCGGAAGCGGTCAACCAGGTGGCGTTCCAGATCATCGGCAACGACCTGGCGCTGACCATCGCAGCCGAAGGCGGCCAGTTGCAACTGAACGTGATGGAGCCGCTGATCGCGTTCAAGATCTTCGACTCGATCCGCCTGCTGCAACGCGCCATGGACATGCTTCGCGAACACTGCATCGTCGGCATCACCGCCAACGAAGAGCGCTGCCGTGAACTGGTCGAACACTCGATCGGCCTGGTCACCGCGCTGAACCCGTACATCGGCTATGAAAACGCTACCCGTATCGCCCGTATCGCCCTCGAAAGCGGCCGCGGCGTGCTGGAACTGGTGCGCGAAGAAGGCTTGCTCGACGACGAAATGCTCGCCGACATCCTGCGCCCGGAAAACATGATTGCTCCGCGTCTGGTTCCGCTTAAAGCCTGATCCGACGCGTTACTTGTAGCACCGCTCACCAGGTCGAGGGACTAGACACCTCTCACCTTTTGAGGGCTTGGGGATTTGTTCCCCAAGCCCTTTTTTTTAACTTTTGAAAGGACTTCTGTCTTCTGTGGGAGTGAGCCTGCTCGCGATGCAGACACCGCGGTATCTCAGTTACACCGCGTTATCGTTCATCGCGATCAGGCTCACTCCTACAAGAGCCTGGCTCAAAAAAGTCAGGTGTTTCAAAGGCTTCGATTCATCGCTTGCACCACAACCGTGCAGACGGACGGCACACTCATAGGTATAGTGCCGCCCCTCTTCGCGTGAGCGGTCGTCGGTAACGAGGCCCAAACCCATGCGAAACCCGAACTAATAACAAACCCGCAATATGAAATCGGGACGAACCTTCGCCTCACCTGTTTTGCCGCGTGCAATCCGGTGTAACGCGATATTTCTGACCGCACAGCATTTGCCTACACAAAAAACAGCGAGGAATAATCCATGCTCGAAGTCATTAACGACTTCCTCTCAGGGAAAGTACTGATCGTGCTCATTGTCGGGCTCGGTAGCTACTTCACGATCCGCTCGCGTTTCGTTCAGTTCCGCCATTTCTTCCACATGTTCGCGGTGTTCCGCGACAGCCTCAAAAGCAGCGCTGGCCAGCTCAGTTCGTTCCAGGCCCTGATGCTCAGCCTCGCCGGCCGCGTCGGTGCAGGTAACATCGCCGGTGTCGGTATCGCCGTGACCCTGGGTGGCCCCGGTGCCGTGTTCTGGATGTGGGTGACCGCGCTGGTCGGCATGTCCAGCAGCTTCTTCGAATGCTCCCTCGGCCAGCTTTACAAGCGCTGCGACTCCGAAGGCCAGTATCGTGGCGGCCCGTCCTTTTACATCCAGCATGGCCTGCAGAAACGCTGGTTGGGCATGATCATGGCGTTCCTGCTGCTGATCACCTTCGGCTTCGCCTTCAACGGCCTGCAAGCCCATGCCGTGACCCACTCGCTGAACAACGCGTTCGGCTTCGACACCACTTACACCGGGCTGGCACTGGCGGTGTTGCTGGGTCTGGTGTTCATCGGCGGTATCAAGCGGATCGCCAAGGTCGCTGACCTGCTGGTGCCGGTGAAAACCCTGGCGTACATCGGCGTGACCCTCTACGTGATCGTGCTGCAGTTCGACCACGTTCCGGGCATGTTGATGACCATCGTCAAAAGCGCCTTCGGTCTGGATCAAGCCTTCGGCGGCCTGATCGGCAGCGCCATCGTCATGGGCGTGAAGCGCGGCGTGTTCGCCAACGAAGCAGGCCTGGGCAGTGCGCCGAACGTGGCCGCTGTGGCCTCGGTCGAGCACCCGGTATCGCAAGGTGTGGTTCAGGCGTTCAGCGTGTTCCTCGACACTTTCGTGATCTGCACCTGCACCGCGTTGCTGATCCTGCTGTCGGGCTTCTACACCCCGGGCTTCGAAGGCGATGGCATTGCCCTGACCCAGAACTCCCTGGCCGCCGTGGTCGGTGACTGGGGCCGGGTCTTCATTTCGGTGGCTCTGTCGTTGTTCGTGTTCACCTCGATCCTCTACAACTACTACCTGGGCGAGAACAACCTGCGCTTCATGCTGGGTGAAAACCGCAAGGCGCTGATCGGTTACCGCGCACTGGTACTGGTATTGATCTTCTGGGGTGCCATCGAAAACCTCGGCACCGTGTTCGCCTTCGCCGACATCACCATGACGATGCTGGCATTCGTGAACCTGATCGCGTTGTTCCTGCTGTTCAAGGTCGGCATGCGCATCCTGCGTGACTACGATGACCAGCGAGCTGCCGGCATCAAGACCCCGGTGTTCGATTCGAGCAAGTTCCCGGACCTGGACCTGGATCTGAAAGCCTGGCCAGCCAATCCGCCAGCCGCCACCACCGGGGCTCAAGCCCAGCCGCAAGGCGTACCCGCAGCGCAACGCTGATCGGTTAAAGTGCGGTATCCCCTGTGGGAGCGAGCCTGCTCGCGATAGCGGTTTGACAGTCAACATTGATGTTGAATGTTCCGGCCCTTTCGCGAGCAGGCTCGCTCCCACATTAGGAATGTCATTGTTCTCGGAGCGTCTCCATGAATTCCTCGACCTACCCTGCCGCCCAGCACGTCATGGTGCTCTACACCGGCGGCACCATCGGCATGCAAGCCAGCGCCCACGGCCTGGCCCCGGCGTCCGGTTTCGAAGCCCGGATGCGCGAGTATCTGCACAGCCAGCCTGACCTGGTCGTGCCGCAATGGCGCTTTCGCGAGATGTCGCCGCTGATCGACAGCGCCAACATGACCCCGGTTTACTGGCAGCAACTGCGTGAAGCGGTGGTCGATGCCGTCGATGTCCAGGGTTGCGACAGCGTGCTGATCCTGCATGGCACCGACACCCTCGCCTACAGCGCGGCGGCCATGAGTTTTCAATTGCTCGGCCTGCATGCCCGCGTGGTGTTCACCGGTTCCATGCTGCCGGCCGGCGTAACCGACAGCGATGCCTGGGAAAACCTCAGTGGAGCGTTGGTTGCTTTGGGTCACGGCCTGGCGCCGGGCGTTCATCTGTACTTCCACGGTGAGCAGCTGGACCCGACCCATTGCGCGAAGGTGCGCAGTTTCGGTCGTCATCCGTTCAAGCGGCTTGAGCGCCAGGGTGGCGGCGTGAAAGCGACTTCCGTGCCAGCGCAGTTGAATTACAACCAGGCTAAACAGCTGACGAAGGTTGCGGTGCTGCCGCTGTTCCCGGGCATCGGTGCCGAAATGCTGGACGGCCTGCTCGACAGCGGCATTCAAGGCCTGGTGCTGGAGTGCTACGGCAGCGGTACCGGGCCCAGCGATAACCCGGAGTTTCTCGCCAGCCTGGAGCGGGCGCGGGACAAGGGTGTTGTCGTTGTAGCCGTCACCCAATGCCATGAAGGTGGCGTCGAGCTGGATGTTTACGAGGCTGGCAGTCGCTTGCGCGGTGTCGGCGTGTTGTCCGGTGGAGGCATGACGCGCGAAGCGGCGTTCGGCAAGTTGCATGCGTTGTTGGCTGCAAATCTGGATAACGCTGAAGTGCGGCGCCTTGTAGAACTCGACCTCTGCGGCGAACTCAGCTGACACCCTGCAAAACCCTGTGGGAGCGAGCCTGCTCGCGATAGCGGTCGTCCATCCAACATCGATGCTGACTGACACACCGCCATCGCGAGCAGGCTCACTCCCACAGGATCTCCATCAGGCATACAACTTGCTGCGTTTCAGCCATCCCAAGGCTGGAACACCCCATGCTGCATTCCCATCTCACCACCCTCAACGCTGTCTCCCTGGTGCTCAACACCTTCAAGGCCGAGGGCTTGTCCAGCGAAGCCTTGCTGGCTGGAAGCGGCATCAGCCCGGCGGATCTGAGCCGGGCGGACACGCGCATCACCACCAACCAGGAGATGCAGGTCTGCGCCAACGCCGTCGCGCTCAAGCGTGACATCGGCCTGGAATTGGGCCGCCGGATGCACGTTTCGTCCTACGGCATGCTCGGGTACGCCTTACTCACCAGCGCCACTTTAGGTGACGCCTTGCGGCTGGCACTGCATTACCCGGCGCTATTGGGAACACTGTTCGAATTGAGCCTGGAAGAAGATAACGAGCGCATCTGGCTCACCGCTGGCGACTATCGGGAAAACCCTGCGCTGGCGCCCTTCAATGTCGAGTTTTGCCTGGTTTCGATGAAGGTCACTTGCGAAGACCTGCTCGGCCAACCGTTGCCGCTGCTTGGCGCCCGCTTCGAATACCCCGCACCGGACTATCAGGCACGCTACACCGAACGTTTCGATTGCCCCTTGCAGTTCGACGCTACGTCCAACGCCTTTGCCTTTGATAAACGCTGGCTCGATCAACCCTTGCCTCTGGCCGACGCCATCACCCATCAGGCCATGGCCGAACGCTGCCGCAAACAAAACACCGAGTTCACCGGTCGCCAGGTGTGGCTGGGGCGAATCCGCCAGTTACTCGGCGCGCAGTTGAATGCGGCGCCCGGCCTCGAAGGTTTGGCCGAGCAGATGAATTGCTCGGCGCGCACCTTGCGTCGGCATCTGAAGGATCTGGGCTGCAGTTATCAGGAATTGCTTGATGAACTGCGGTTCGAGCAGGCCAAACGCATGCTCTGCGATGACCAACTGCCGATCTATCAAATCGCCGAGGCATTGGGCTTCAGCGAGACCGCGAGCTTCCGTCATGCGTTCGTGCGCTGGAGCGGTGTAGCGCCGAGCCAGTTCAGACCCTGACGACTGATCGTTCCCACGCTCTGCGTGGGAATGCAGCCAGCGACGCTCTGCGTCACCGGGACGCGGAGCGTCCCAAGAGGCATTCCCACGCGAAGCATGGGAACGATCGGCCAGGGTTTGCGCCAATAAGGGAAGGGGCGAATTTCGGTCAATTCTTTTGGCCATATCGATCCCCTTTTGGCCTTTCCTGCCGTTCTCTCATACGCCGCGCGCCGCAAGACTGTGTTCAACCGAATCAGCCTGCGGAGAACAAGAAAATGCTGACGATCTACTCGCACGATCACCACCTGCACCACGGCCGTTGTGAATTGATGGACGGGCAACTGATGCCCTGCTTCGAAATGCCTTCGCGAGCCGATCATGTTCTGCAGCGTGTGCAGCACCGCGACCTCGGCCCGGTCGAAGCGCCGCAGGATTTCGGTCTCGACCCGATCGCGCGCATCCACAGCCGCGACTACCTCGACTTCTTCAAAGGTGCCTGGGCGCGCTGGACCGAATTCGGTACTGACGGCGACTTGCTGCCCTACACCTGGCCGGCCCGCACCCTGCGCCGGATCATCCCCACCAGCCTGCACGGCCAGCTCGGCTATTACAGCTTCGACGGCGGCGCACCGATTACCGCCGGCACCTGGCAAGCGGCATACAGTGCGGCGCAAGTCGCGCTGACCGCCCAAGCCGCCATTCAACGCGGCGCGCGCAGTGCCTTCGCCTTGTGCCGTCCACCGGGACACCACGCCGCCAGCGATTTGATGGGCGGTTATTGCTACCTCAACAACGCCGCCATCGCCGCTCAAGCCTTCCTCGACCAGGGCCATAAAAAGGTCGCGATCCTCGACGTCGATTACCACCACGGCAACGGCACTCAATCGATTTTCTACGAGCGCAGTGATGTGCTGTTTACCTCGATCCATGGCCATCCGGAAGCCGAGTTCCCGTTCTTCCTCGGCTATGAAGATGAGCTGGGTGAAGGCGCCGGCGAAGGCTTCAACTTCAACTACCCTTTGCCGGCAGGGAGCGGTTGGGACAGCTGGAGTGCCGCGCTGGAACAAGCCTGCAAAGAGATCGAAAAGTACGGCGCCGATATCGTCGTCGTTTCCCTGGGCGTCGATACATTCAAGGACGATCCGATCTCCCAGTTCAAGCTCGACAGCCCGGATTACCTGGCCATGGGCGCACGCATCGCCGGCCTCGGCAAGCCGACGCTGTTCGTGATGGAAGGCGGCTACGCGGTAGAAGAAATCGGCATCAATGCCGTGAACGTTCTCGAAGGTTTTGAAAGCGCCCAATGAGGAATTAGAACAATGATCAGTCTCAAGCGTTTTATCGCGCCCGCCCTGTGTGCCACCGTGCTCAGTGGCGCCGTTCATGCTGAAGAGCGAACGTTACGCGTCTACAACTGGTTCGACTACATCACTCCCAAAGCGCTGGAAGATTTCAAGGCCCAGAACCCCCAGACCAAACTGGTCTACGACATCTTCGACACCAACGAAGCGCTGGAGGCCAAGCTGCTGACCGGCAACTCCGGTTATGACGTGGTCGTGCCGTCCAACGTGTTTCTCGCCAAGCAGATCGAGGCCGGCGTTTTCCAGCCACTGGATCGCAGCAAACTGCCGAACTGGAACCACCTCGATCCCAAGCTGATGAAGCTGATCGAAGCCAACGATCCGGGCAACAAATTTGCCGTGCCGTACATGTACGGGACCATCCTGATCGGCTTCAACCCGGACAAGATCAAGGCTGCGCTGGGTGACAACGCACCGGTGGACAGCTGGGACCTGATCTTCAAGGAAGAGAACATCAGCAAGCTCAAGCAGTGCGGCGTGGCTTTGCTCGACTCGCCGTCGGAGATCCTGCCACTGGCGCTGCAACACCTCGGCCTGGACCCCAACAGCAAGAAACCGGCGGACTACGAAAAGGCTGAAGCGCTGTTGATGAAGATTCGTCCGTACATCACCTACTTCCATTCCTCGAAGTACATGGCCGACATTGCCAACGGTGACATCTGCGTCGCGGTCGGTTACTCCGGCAGCTTCTCCCAGGCCGCCAACCGCGCCAAGGAAGCCAAGAACGGCGTGCTCGTCGACATGCGCCTGCCCAAAGAAGGCGCGCCGATCTGGTTCGACATGCTCTCCATCCCGAAAGGCGCGAAGAACCCGGAAGACGCCTACACCTTCATCAACTACTTGTTGCAGCCGCAAGTGATTGCGCCTGTCAGCGACTTCGTCGGCTACCCGAACCCGAACAAGGACGCCACCGAACTGGTCGACCCGGCGATCCGCAACAACCCGAACCTGTACCCGACCGAAGCGGCGATGAGCACGCTGTACACCCTGCAACCGCTGCCCCGTGACGCCGAACGGGCAAGGACCCGGGCCTGGACCAAGATCAAGTCCGGGACTTGAGCAAACCATCATTTACGCACCCTTGAAGACCCGCCCCGTGCGGGTCTTTTTTTTTACCTGACGATATTTAAGTACCGCCCGACCGATCCCCCACCCCGCTACTTTCCGAACCTGACCGGCGCGTTGGCGCGCACGTCCCAGCCCCTCAGAAAGGAATGCACATGTCTTCTACCGAAACGAATGCAGTCGAAGCCGATCCGGCATCCAGCAATCCAAATGATCTGCTCACCCAACTGGTTACTGGCCCCTCTATCAGGGAGGTGGCCACTCGTATTCTTCGAGACGACCTGAAAAAGCTGTATCCACAATTGGACATTAACCCCGCTATGGCGATGGTCGTCACACCGACCTGGAAAATCATCGCCGGGACTGTCCACCCCGGATCATTGAGATTCGAGTCATTGACGGACACGCTGCTGCGGCACTCCGGCTCAGGCGGATCAGTGACCTATCTCGACGGTGAACATTTCCTGAGCCTGAATCCCGGAGCGACCACGCCTATCCACCTTCCGATCCAGATCGATGCGATAGGACGCCTGATCAATAAACTGTCCCCCATCCTGTTGGTGGCTTACCAGGAACAACAGCTCGAATACTGGGACCAGCCCGCCCAAGGCACGACCCTGCGTTGGCAGACGTTGTCGCAGTCATTGCGCCAGGTCTGGAATGTTGAAAAGGTTGAGGGCTGGGATACGCACCAGCTGGCCATTGCGCGCAACGTCTTCAACTATCCCGATGCAAAGTTGCGTACCCCCCATGACACCTACAAGATTCGGGTCTGCCTGATCGACCTCGACCGGCTCGATGGCGCAGTGTCCAGCCACCTCAATCGTACGGATCTGACCGTCGTGATCGGTACCGTCGAGACACGCACAATCATTCTGACCCACTCCATCGCTTCAGGCTTTGGGACATATGAGTCGCTGGAAAAGCTCGGCGAGGATTTGCCGAAGTATGTTGAAGAACTGCCTCCCGAGGCCACGCTCCAATGGCGCCTGTTCGAACCCGCCGGGAATTTTTTCGATCATCAGGCCGTCGCACTGATTGCTCTGCAGACGGATGCCATTGCCAGCCTGGAGTTTGCAAAACGGACCAGCAGGCCGGCGATTCCCGCCCTCACCCATCCCGCAACAGAGGTGAGCGGCAGGACTCAAACCACCCAGGTTTCGCACTTCGAAAAGGTGCAGCGGCTGATCCCCGAATGGCTGAACGACGCTTCGCCATTCGATCTGGGTTGCTACAGCCGACACCTGTTTGATCTGGCGCTGCTGCAACTGCGTAACAACGGAAAATCCTTCGACGACGATATTGCTCCGATCAAGAAATTCGCGCTGGATGCACTTCGAGCCCACATGCTCAAAAGCCACAGTGATGTTGCCAGCATGAAGCTTGAGAACGTCGAGATCGTTGTTGAGAGTCAAGTGGTATGGGGGACATTCACGGCTCCCGGCATGAGCGAGACCAAACGCCTGGGCCTTGCCGAACTGGCACTCGACAACCTCATCGCCCTTCCGTTGGGCAACCAGTCGGTGCAGTACAAAGACGGCACAGCGGTGCCCACGTGGATGACGCCCGACTATGTCAAGAAGGCCATCAGCGCTGTCGATATCGGTGCGACCTACCCCGCGTGGGTCAAGAGCAAGCTACTGGATGACCCGGTGGAATCGCTGCGCCGTCAACGCCTCTACGCCAGTAACTTGCGTATTCAGCTGGCGCTGCAAGCATTGCAAAGCAAAATCCTCGGCGAACATGGCATCGACGAAAAGGGCTATCGCTACGTCGTGGCGGCAATGAATGTGCTGAACGCCGACCGGTGGGTCGACGGGCAAGAGATCGTCATCCGTCCGCTGGCGTTCATTCCCAGCCAGCGGAATAACAAAACCCCTGATGAAGTCACCAACATGTTTGTGATCGGGCCACGAGACATGGCCAAGGGGCCCTGCATTCTCTATCGCCCACTGCTTGAGCAACCGCTGACGCAGTACCCCACGGCCGCCAACCTGCTGTATGCGATCAAACACTCCAAGGAGCTGCGGGCATCAACCCTGGCATGGTTGCCGGACAACGTTCGGTTCAACTATTCGCAGTATGTCTTCCCGGGGGAATTGCCTTCGGTCTGGACGTTGTCACAACTGCTGGTCGACTCAAGCATTGCCCGGCAGATGAGCGGGCCGGTGTCGTTCGGGCAGAAAGTGATCGAGCATGACCGCCTGATGAAACTGTTCAAGGCCAACGCCAACGCGCTGATCATGAAGGGCGAGCGGGATTCGGTGTCCAATGCCGAAAGCCGCTGGGCCAGTTTCAAACAACACGCCTGGATGATATTCAGCGCCGTGTTGCCGTTTCTCGGTCGAACCGCCGGAACGGCTGCGTGGATCTGGCAGATTCTGGACGATCTTCAAGAAGGCATCGACGCCCGGGAAAACCAGGATACGACGGCACAATGGTCCGCCCTGACCGACTTGTTCCTGACCCTGGGCATGGTGCTGGCTCACCACGCGATTGCCCGCCGCCAACCCGCGCGGGACCGCGTATCGCAGACCGAAAAACCCGTTATTGCCGGCACGCAGAAAAGTCCTCCGGCCCAGACCCCGGCCAGCATACAACTGCCTGATATTGCGGACGATTATCTGCCGGTTGAACACCAGACCTCGCTTCACCCCACGACCGTGCTCAATAGCAACAGCGCAGGGCTGGGGCCAACCCTGGACCGATACAAAATCCCTAAACCGCAAGGACTCGGAGCGGCCAGTACCGAAGGCTTGTACAAACACCTCTATGAACATCAGTCCAAATACTATGCCCCGGTGGGCGAACGATGGTTCGAAGTCTTCGTGAACGACGATGAAGTTGTCCAGATCATTGATACCCGCAAGCAACCTTCCATCAACGGCCCCTTGTTGATCAGCAATTCCAAAGGCGAATGGGTCATCGATATCAGGCTGCGCCTGCGGGGCGGCGGCAAGAAAAGCAGGCTCAAGGCATTACAAAAAGCCAACGCAAGCAAAACCGCCGAGATCAAGACTCATCTGGCCGTCTTCGATGCGCAAATGGCGGACAAACGAAAAAGTATTAACGATGCCTACATAACCATGAAAGACGCCCCCCCAGAGGCAATCGCTGCCGCTCGACAAACATTTCTCGAAAAACTTGAGGAGCGCACCGTCGAATATGAAACCACGATCGAGAAATTAAAATCGCTCAATCTGGTCGAGGATGTGCCCAACTATCGTGTTGCGATGATCGAAATGCTGGGAACTCAACTGTTTTTCAACCAAACCTGGATCGACGAGAAATACCCGGCATTCGTCGATGCCCTGAAGCTGACCATGGAACATCTCGATGCCGAAGAAAAAAGCGGCCCCCCTCCTCCCGCCGGGACGTTTGAAACCATGTCAGACCTGACCCAAGGGATTATTCAGAAGGTCGAGTTCGCTCAGTTGCGCTTCCAGGAGTTGAGACGACTGGGCAAAAACGCTGAGCAGTTGCTCCTCGATTACCAAAAATCACTGCCTAAATTCAACCTCCCGGACCTCAAGTCCCTGCAGGTCACGCTGGCCCGCGAGCTGTGCCTCAAATCTGGCGAAACGCCCGAACGGTCCGCAGCCAAAGCTTCCATCGAGCAGATTGTCGAAGATGCCGATCTGACGGTGAATAGTGCAATGGAGTTGATGGGTGATGAGCAGCTGCTGAACATGGGTGACCGGATCGAGGCCTTGAACAGTCTGGTCGATCAGTTCGCCGCCATCGAACAGCGCCTCAAGAGCTTCACAGCGACCTACCAGGAGCAGATCGTGCAAAAGCAATTTGAGCGACTGCAGGGCCGTATCGAGGAGTTCCATCAGCAGACCGTAGGGCATCTGGCGGACTTGCTGCGCGAGCAGCGACTCCTGGAGCCTGCACCCGGCCCGTCACGCACCTCATCGGCGTCAAACAAGAGAGTCATCACGACGCGCTTCAAAGGCACCGTGATCGGCCAGACCCGTAAAACCGCGCCCGGAAAAATGGTCCTCGTGGACGTCACCGCCCCGGTGACCGGCAAGGTGATTGCCACTTTCCACGAAAAGAGCCCTGGGGTCTGGGTCGAACGGTTGACGAAGAAACCGCAGGCTCCCAAATCGCGCCTGCCTGACCCGGGGGCACGCATAACGGCAGGACAATCGCTGCTGGATTCTCTGCCCGCCTTTATGCAACGTGCCGAAGCTGACTCAAAACAGTCCTGGCAGCTTCCGGTGGAAATAGAGGAAGTGTTCCACCAGCAGGCCTCTCGCCTTGAAGACGCCGCCAAAGCGATCAACGCAGCGCTCATCCAAAGCAATGCCACGCAGGATCATACGAACGAGGCACAACCGGTATTGACGCAACTGGCCACACAAACCACCCGACTCTATGCCGAAGGCCATCGCCTGCGGCTTGAGATGACCAAACGACAACCGCCTACCGCCGCCCGCGTCGAATGGTTACACAGCAAAGGCGAAGTCGACATCGTGCACGTGGGAGACCGACGTCGACTCAAAGGGCAGCGCCGGGACTATCTGCAGGAATACGAAGTGCGGGAGGCCACCACCGCCCGCGTGCTTTGGTACGCCCACTTTCACTACGCCCAGCTCAAGGACGAGGTCCAGGCCTATACCGCCGCTCATTTGAAAACCCGCGAGCAACGGCTGCTGGGCAGTGTCGATATAGGGGCAAGCACCAGCAACCAGGAAGCGATCGAGATCTATCGCAGCAGAATCAGCCCTCAGCTGGCCCGCTCGCTGTTCCTTCCCAAGGTGAGCACTTCCTGACGCACCATCCACAGACCAGCTCTCCCGTTCATCTCGCTGTCAGCGTCGAAGACATTGCACAGCGAGATGAAAAGACGATCCTGCAGCCGACTACGTACTGCGTCGAATCACCAGTGCGCCCTTTACCGGCACCAGGCACTGCGCAAACGCGCAAGCGCTGATTCGATGGCCGCCTCCGGCACCGCCGCAAAACCCAGCACCAGCCCCGCTCGCTGATCCGCCGGAGTGCTCGAATCCGGTAGCCAGTAACTGCTCAGGCCGTTGATCTCGACATCGACGCGGGCTGCGGCTTCAATCAGTTCGCGCTCGCGGGCCTGAGTGTCGACCGCCACCGTCAAGTGCAGCCCTGCCGCGACATTCGGCAGGCTGCCAACTCCGGGAATGTCCGAGGGCCAGTTGGCCAGAAGTGTATTGCGACGACTCAACGCGGCGCGGCGCATGCGGCGGATGTGCCGCTGGAAATGCCCGGCCGCCATGAATTCGGCCATGACGGCCTGGGTGCTTACCTCGGAATGGCGCACATCGACCGCGCGGCGCTGGGCGAAAGCGTCCACCAATGCCGCTGGTAGCACCAGATAGCCCAGGCGCAATGCCGGAAAAGCCACTTTGCCGAACGTGCCGACGTAGAGCACCCGCCCGTGGCGATCAAGCGCAGCCAGCGGGGCCAGTGGCGCGCCGCTGTAACGGTATTCGCCATCGTAATCATCCTCGACGATCCAGCCCCCGGTTCGCTCGGCCCAGGCCAACAACTCCAACCGCCGCGCCAGACTCATCACCACCCCGGTCGGGTATTGATGCGACGGCGTGACATAGGCCAAACGACAATCCTTGAGCCCGTTCAATTCGGTGCAGTCGATACCCTCGCTGTCCACCGCCACCCCGTGCAATCGCGCACCGGCCACGGCGAACGCATGACCCGCCGCCCGATACCCCGGATTCTCGATCGCGACGCCATCGCCCGGCTCTACCAGCAGCTGTGCACAAAGGCTAATCCCTTGCTGTGCGCCACTGGTGATCACTATTTGCTCAGCCGTGCACTGCATCCCCCGGGAGCTGCGCAAATACGCGGCAATCAGACCGCGTAAACGGGCGTCGCCTGCCGGATCGCCGTAACACAACTGCTGCAGATCCGGTTTACGCCAGAAAGCCGCATTCAGCTTGGCCCAAACCTCGAACGGGAACAGGTCGAACGCCGGAACACCGACCCGAAACGCTCGGGGCGGACCACTCGGCGGCAAGGCCAAATGGTTCTTTTCCACGCGCCCCAGCGCACCGCTGTGGATAACTTTGCTGGATGAAACCACAGGTAAATCCAGCCAATTTGTGGATAAGGCTGTGGATAACCCTGTTGACAACCCTGTGGACACTTTTGTGGATAGTTTTTTCACCGGCAACACTGATTGAGGCAATTGCGCGACATACGTCCCGTCACCCACACGCCCTTCAATAAAGCCCTCGGCGTAGAGCTGATCGTAGGCCCGGACCACGCTGTTTCGGGAAATCGACAACGCCGCCGCCAGATCGCGACTGGCCGGTAATCGCGTACCGCTGGCCAGCCGACCGTCGAGCACTCGCACCCGCAGGGCTTGATAGAGCTGACGACTCAAACCCTGACGGCGATCGAGTTCGATACCCGCCGGGTTGAATGACAAGGACAGTGGCTCGCGGGTCATGGCAATGGACCTATGAAATTGGTCGTTAATGGCTCTTACAACAGACCAATAGCCTGCCTAGGATGCAGGCATTCGCCAAGGAAAATCTCCATGTACACGCCCAGCAACTTTGCCATCGATGATTTGCATGAACTGCACCAGCAGATACTCGGCACCCGCCTCGCGGTGTTGGTCACCTATGGGGAACAAGGTCTGCAAGCCAGCCATTTACCGCTGCTGCTGAGTTCGGACCAAGGCCCGAATGGCACCCTTTATGGACACTTCGCCAAGGCCAATCCGCAATGGAAGGAACTGCAAAACGGCGCCGAAGCCCTGGTGATTTTTGCCGGTGCCGACGCTTACATCAGCCCTGGGTTTTACCCGAGCAAGGCCGAGCACGGCAAAGTCGTGCCGACCTGGAACTACGTTGCCGTGCATGCATACGGCACGGCCGAAGTGTTCACCGACACCGATCGCCTGCGCACTCTGGTCAGCGCACTGACCGATCGTCATGAAGCGGGTCGCGCCAATCCATGGAAAGTCGCTGATGCCCCCGCTGACTACATTGACGGGATGCTCAAGGCCATCGTCGGTTTTGCCTTGCCGATCCAGCGCCTGGAAGGCAAACGCAAGCTCAGCCAGAACCGCAACGCCGCAGACATCACCGGAGTGCGCGAGGGGCTTGCCGCCAGCCCTGATGTGCACGACCAGGCCCTCGCCCACTTGATGCGTTAAGGAATGAACATGAGTCAGATCGACATCCGCCAGGTCACCGCCGACGAGCACGCCGCCTGGTTGCCCTTGTGGCAAGCGTACCTGCGCTTCTACAACACCGAACTGCCTGAGCCCGTCACCCAAAGCACCTGGCAGCGCCTGCTCGACCCGAGCGAGCCGACCCATGCCGCGCTGGCCTGGGCCGACGGCAAAGCGGTGGGCATGGTGCACTTCATCTACCATCGCTCGAACTGGAGCATCGAAAACTCCTGCTACCTGCAAGACCTGTTGGTAACGCCTGAAACCCGCGGCACTGGCGTCGGCCGGCAGTTGATCGAATACGTTTACGCCACAGCCAAAGAGGACGGTTGCTGCAAGGTCCACTGGCTGACCCACGAAACCAACGCCACCGCGATCCAGCTCTACGAGCGCATCGCCGAACGCCCCGGTTTCATCCAGTTTCGCAAAGCCCTGTAAGGTTCAAGGAGAACAGCATGTCGATTTCACTCGCCGACTGGAAAGGCGTTCCGGCGCCATCCGTCCAAACCCTCGAAGGGCGTTTCATCCGCCTGGAAAAACTCGATCCGGCACGTCATGCCGATGGTTTGTGGAAAGCCCTGCAAGGCCCGGGTTCCGACCCGAAACTCTGGGACTATTTGCCTTACGGGCCTTTCCCGGAGCGCAGCGCGTTCAACGATTGGCTGAACAACCATGCGGCCAATAGCGATCCGTATTTCTTCAGCGTGATCGACCGTGCCAGCGGCGATGTGCAAGGCCTCCTCAGTTTGATGTCGATTGTTCCTTCACAAGGCCGGATCGAGATCGGCCATGTCACTTTCGGTGCGCCGATGCAGCGCTCGCCGAAAAGCACCGAGGCGGTTTACTTGCTCGCCAAGGAATCCTTTGCGCTGGGTTATCGGCGGCTGGAGTGGAAGTGCAACAACGGCAACGCCCGCTCCAAATACGCGGCCGAGCGGCTGGGGTTCAGTTTTGAAGGGATATTTCGCCAGCACATGGTGGTCAAGGGGCAGAACCGGGATACGGCGTGGTATTCGATTCTGGACTCGGAATGGCCGGCAATCGGGGCGGGGTTTGAGCGCTGGCTGTCCGATGAGAACCAGACGGATTCGGGGCAAGTGAGAACCCTGGCGGAGTGTCGCGGGTAAATCAGCGGCGCCTGGACGGACGCCATCGCGAGCAGGCTCGCTCCCACAGGGTTTTGGGTTGACCACAAAATTGTGACCAGCCCCAATCCAATGTGGGAGCGAGCCTGCTCGCGATTGGCTTCACGCCAATTTCTGGGCAAGCACCGCAATATGCTCCGGCCCGATCCCGCAGCAACCACCCAAATGACTGGCGCCGCGTTCTTTCCAGTCTGCCGCCCATTGCAAATAACCCGGCGGATCGAGGTCTTCGCGCAGCGGGTCCAGACCGTCATTGGCCGTGGCCTCTTTCGGTTGCGGCGGGAAGGCATTAGCGTTGGCGCCGATGTGAATCTTCACCCCCAGACGCTCGAAGGTTTCCCGCGCGGCATCAATCGCAGCACCGATCACCTCTGGCTGGCTGCAATTGAACAGCAACGTCTCGACGCCCAGCTCAGCCGCCACGGCTGCGGCTTCAGCCACCGGCTCACCCGAACGCAAACGCGGCACTTCGTCCGTGTCTTCATCCTTCAGGGTAAACGACAGCCAGAACGGCTTGCCGTCCGTTGGCAGACCGGCGTGGATCGCTCGCGCTTCAACGATCGAGCTCTGGGTTTCCGCCAGCCACAGATCGACATGAGGCGCCAACCCCTTCACCAGCGGCGCCAACAATTCAGTCGCCCGGGCAGCATCGAAAAGGTCCGGACGGTAGGACCCAAACAGTGGCGGCAATGAGCCGGCCACACGCACCGCTTTGCCTGAAGCTTCTACAGCGCGCCGCGCCAGCTCACCGGCCAACGCCGCGAGCGCCTGCCCTTCTGCTGCAAAACGTTCTTCGCCAATGTGAAACGGCACCACCGCGTAACTATTGCTGGTGATCACGTTCGCACCGCTTTCGATATAAGCCGTGTGCACTGCCTCTACCGCTTGCGGCGCTTCGCTCAAGGCCAGCGCCGACCACTCGGGCTGTCTGAACGGCGCGCCTCGACGCTGCAACTCACGACCCATACCGCCATCCAGAATTACCGTGCTTGCTGCGCCCATATGCTTTTCACTCATAAGCTTATGAAAATAACTCACTATCGGAGTCGTTCTTATAACTATTTAATACGCACCATCCGGTTAATAACAACCTCTTTTTTATCAGGGATCGACTGTGAAATTCCAACCGCTACTGGCCCTGGGCCTGACGATTCTGGCTGCCTCCACCCAAGCCTTTGGCGGCGCCACGCTGGATCGCGTCGAAAAAAAGAAAGAGCTCGTGGGCGTGTTGATGGAAAGCTATCCACCCTTCTCGTTCCTCAATGATCAGAACCAGCTCGATGGATTCGACGTCGATGTGGCCAAGGCCGTGGCAGACAAACTGGGCGTCAAACTGCGCCTCGAAACCCCGTCCTGGGACGTGATCGCCGCCGGCCGCTGGAGTGGGCGCTACGACATCTGCATCTGCTCCATGACCCCGAGCAAGGCCCGCGCCGAAGTCTTCGATTTCCCGGTTGAATACTACGCCTCGCCAGCGGTGATTGTGGTCAACGCCAAGGACGACAGCATCCACGGCGCCAAGGACCTGAGCGGCAAGAAAGTCGGTCTCACCAGCGCCTCCAGCTACGAAAGCTACCTGAACAAGAACCTGGTGATCGAAGGCGCCGAAGACACGCAATTGCAGTACCCGTTCGAGGACGTGCAGATTGCGCCGTATGACACTGACAACGTGGCATTCCAGGACTTGGGCCTGGGCACTGGCGTTCGACTGGACGCGATCCTCACCAACCTTGTCACCGCCCAGCCGCGCCTGACCGAAGACAAACGCTTCAAGCTCGCCGGCGAGCCGCTGTACTCGGAGCCGAACTCGGTGGCCATTGAAAAAGGCGACGCCCAGTGGGACGCCAAAGTGCGTGACGTCTTCGCTCAGCTCAAACAGGACGGCACCCTGAGTAAGCTGTCGCAAAAATGGATCGGCGCCGACATCAGTAAATGACTTCTTTCCCAACACCTCCCCAGCCGCCGCAACCGGTGGCTGAGTCGCGACTGCAACGGATCTTCGGTTTCCGCACGCGGCTGTACCTGACCTGGGCAGTGATGCTCGGCTTGTTCGCCAGTTTCTTCCTGAGCTTCGACCTGAAGTTCTCGATCATCCTCGACAAACTGCCGAACCTGATCGGCCTGCACCTGGCGCCCAACGGCTTCCTGCAGGGCGCGGCACTGACGTTGTTTTTGTGCCTGTGCTCGATCGTGACCTCTTCGCTGCTGGGCTTCATCACCGCCCTGGCGCGGCTGTCGAAAAGTGCTGTGGCCTTCGGTATTGCGAGCTTCTATGCCTCGTTCTTCCGTGGCACACCGCTGCTGATCCAGATCCTGCTGATCTACCTCGGCTTGCCACAACTCGGCATCGTCCCGGGCGCCATCGCCGCCGGTATCATCGCCCTGTCGCTCAACTACGGCGCGTACCTGAGCGAAATCTTCCGCGCAGGCATCCTCGGCGTCCCCCACGGCCAACGCGAAGCATCCCTGGCGCTGGGCATGCGTGAAACCGTGATCTTCTGGCGCGTCACCCTGCCCCAGGCCATGCGCACCATCATCCCGCCAACCACCAACCAATTCATCTCAATGCTCAAAGACTCGTCACTGATCTCGGTGATGGGGGTTTGGGAGGTGATGTTTCTGGCGCAATCGTATGGACGCTCGAGTTATCGCTACATCGAGATGCTGACGACGGCAGCGGTGATTTACTGGCTGATGTCGATTGGGCTGGAGCTGATTCAGGCGCGGATGGAGCGGCATTATGGGAAGGCGTATTTGAGCCGTAGTTAGTGAAAGGCAGATGAGTTTCCGAGTTTGCGATAGCCGACCATTTCTCTATTTGTTGTAAGAAAAAGCGTCAGCCAGAACAGGTAAAATCCACCATCCTCAGGAGGCTGGCAATTTTCTACACAACCTTCTGACAACCCCCGCAAGCCTGAGGGAAGCAGCTGACATCAGTACCTATAGCCTGCCTCTTAGAGTTTGGCCTCCTTTCAAACGAGGCCGTACTCGATGTCCGCTCAACACAAATTCCGACCAAAACACCTGGCGCTGGCCGTTGCGCTTACGCTGGGTTGCACTCAAATTTCGCTTGCCCAGCAACTATCCTTCGACGCCATTCCTTCGGGTGCAACGCCAGAGCAGCTCATCGCGGCGATGGACGCATTTATCAATGATCCCGCCACCGACAAAAACACCATTGGCAAAGCATCGGATGGTATTGATCGAAAATTCGGCGATGGAGATGATCTGGTCATTGTGTCTGGCCGCGGAGCCCTTGCAGGATTGATTGACGGTGGTGGCGGCATCAACTTCCTGCAACTTGATACCGCGAGCGGTGGCACGCTAGGTGAGAGTCGTCGTTTTGAAGGCCTGGAACTCAAACGAAGCACTTGGACCATGAATGGTTCCGGTGATTTCAATACCGGTGTCTTGATACGTTCAAAAGCAACGCTAATAAATAACGGAGATATCCAGGGCGGGGCATTGTCCCAAGGAACGCTTGTCAACAACGGAAGGATTGGCGGCAGCGCAACCGTGCAATCAGGCGGCACCCTGAACAATCCTGGAACTATCGAAGGCGACGTAGTTATCAATGAAAAAGGTGCCTTTGCGGGCAACGGTGTAACGGGTTCCCTGACGGTAAACGGAAAGCTTTCTGTCGACGGTTTGCACGGAGCACCGAAAGTTAGAGGTGACTTGAATCTCTCCAAAACTGCCGAGCTAACCTACGAGGTCAATCCCGACCGTAAAAGTGAAACGATATTAGTCGGTGGCACCGCCGACCTCGGCGGCGCCACACTGAATATCGTTGCAGCACCGGGTGACTACCCGTTACTCAGCGAAAACACCATCCTTGCTGCCAGTAAAGTCGAAGGGGAATTTGGGAAAGTCATCAATAACCTTGCCTTCTTAACGCCCAAGCTCGATTACCAAGAAAAGAAGGTCGACCTGATCCTCCTCCGTAACGATGTGCCGATCGAAAATGTCGCAACCACGGATAACGGGAAGGAAGTCGCCCAAAGCATTGAAGAGCCAACGGACATACCTCAAGCATCCTCCGTTGCTGTAGCTCCGAATCCACCTGCGAGTCCCGACACATCCGTTCAGGTCACCACACCAACAACTACCGCTGAAAAACCTTCGATAGCCGCAACGCCGCTTACCACCGAACAGCCCGTCACAGCCGCTTCGCCACCCATCACCGACCAGCCCGTCGCAGCCGCAACTCAACCTCCTGTTACCAATCCCGTCGCCACAGTGCCAAAGGCATCCAGCCTAACAAACGCTGCTGTCGCTGCCCTGCTCATCGCTGACAAACAAACGGCATCTGTTGCCATCGAACAGCTGGCTGGTGGCCAAAACGCCAACCTTGCAAAAGCGACCCTGAACAGTGACAACCCAATCAGCGCCAGCATGCTCTCGGCCATGCGTCAGCTGGACAGCGCCAATAGCTACAGCAATTCCAGCAAGCGCAATGCACCACGCCTGGCCGCCGGCAGTGAAGACAATGGCCGGGTCTGGCTGCAAGCATTGGGTCACGGTGGGACGCTGGATCGCGACTACGATGCTCTGAAACACACAACCCACGGCCTGGTACTGGGAGCGGATTGGGGCATCGATGAGGAATGGCGCATCGGTGTAATGAGCGGTAAATCCGAGACGCGCCTGGATAGTCGAGGACTCGACGGCGATCTCGACAGCTGGCATTTGGGCGCTTATGCCCTGCGGCAAAACGGACCAATGTCCCTGCGCCTGGGCGCGACCTATAGCAACCACGACGGCAGCACTAAACGCCGGGTTGCCTTCAAAGGTTTCAGCGACCGCCCCGAAGGCCGTTACGCTGCCAACACCCAGCAGGCCTTTGCAGAATTGGGTTACAACCTGGGCCGGGCGAACGTCAGCATCGAACCGTTTGCCAGCCTGGGTTACCAACGCTATCAGCGCGACACCTACACAGAAAAAGGTGGCGCAGCGGCGCTGAAGGTACAGGGTCAAACGCAGAACAATTTGAACAGCACATTCGGCCTGCGATTGGCGAAACTCAACACGCTGGATAACGGCATGCAACTGACGCCGCGGTTCAGTGCCGGCTGGAAACACACTTATGGGGACGTCTACAGCGATACCCGCCAACGATTGGTGACGGGCGGAAAAAACTTCAGCGTTTCCGGCGCGTCGCTGGATCGTGACAGTCTGCTGGTCGATGCCGGGCTGGACCTTGGGTTATCAGCACAACATACCCTGGGCGTCGGCCTCACTGGCGAGGTCGGCACCGACAGCCGAAACCACGGCGTCACGGGTCAGTGGCGAATGAGTTTCTGACAGCCAAAAACCCGGGGCGAAAAAAAGGGGAGCACATGCCCCCCCGAGGTTTAAAGCGGTGTATCGAGGCTGTTAACTCAGCCTTCGATCTCGATCAGGATTTCGCCCGGGTTCACCCGGTCGCCCTTGGCCACATGGATGGCGGTGACTTTGCCGGCGATGGCCGATTGGACTTCGGTTTCCATCTTCATCGCTTCGCTGATCAGCACGGCCTGGCCGGCCTTCACGGTGTCGCCTTCCTTGACCAGCACGTCGACGATGTTGCCCGGCATGGTGGTGCTGACGTGGCCCGGTGCAGTGGCTTGCTTGCGCTTGCTGCTGCCGCCGCTGACGAATTCGTTGAGCGGTTCGAACACCACTTCTTCCGGCATGCCGTCGATAGACAGGTAGAAGTGACGCTTGCCTTCAGCCTTGACGCCCACACCGGTGATGTCGACGCGGTAAGTTTCGCCGTGGACGTCGATGACGAACTCGGTCGGCACGCCTTCGCCACCGGCCGAGGTCACACCGCCTGCTTCAGGAATCGGCAGCAGCACTTCTGGAGTCAGGGTGCCGGCGGCACGCTCTTCGAGGAACTTGCGCCCGATGTCCGGGAACATGGCATAGGTCAGCACGTCTTCTTCAGACTTGGCCACGGCGCCGATTTCGGCACGCAGCTTGGTCATTTCCGGCTTGAGCAGGTCAGCCGGACGCACGTCGATCACGTCTTCGCTGCCGATCGCCTGACGACGCAGTTTTTCATTCACGGTGCCCGGCGCCTTGCCATAACCGCCTTGCAGGTAAAGCTTCACTTCGTTGGTGATGGTCTTGTAGCGCTCACCGGCAAGCACGTTGAAGAACGCCTGGGTGCCGACGATCTGCGAGGTCGGGGTCACCAGCGGCGGGAAGCCGAGGTCTTCACGCACGCGCGGGATTTCCGCCAGCACTTCGCTCATGCGGTTCAGGGCGCCCTGCTCTTTCAACTGGTTGGCCAGGTTGGAAATCATCCCGCCCGGTACCTGGTTGACTTGAACACGGGTGTCGACAGCGGTGAACTCGCTTTCGAACTGGTGGTACTTTTTGCGCACGGCGTAGAAGTACAGACCGATCTCTTGCAGCAGCTTCAGATTCAGTCCGGTGTCGAACTCGCTGCCTTTAAGGGCGGCGACCATCGACTCGGTGCCTGGGTGACTGGTGCCCGAGGCGAAGCTGGAGATCGCGGTATCGATGTGGTCGGCACCGTTTTCGATGGCCTTGAGTTGGCACATCGCGGCCAAACCAGCGGTGTCGTGCGAGTGAATGAACACGGGCAGCGATTGCTCGGATTTCAATGCCTTGACCAGTTCGCCGGTAGCGTACGGAGTCAGCAGGCCTGCCATGTCCTTGATCGCCACCGAGTCGCAACCCATGGCTTCCATTTGCTTGGCTTGCGCCACGAACGCCTCGATGGTGTGCACCGGGCTGGTGGTGTAGGCGATGGTGCCCTGGGCGTGTTTGCCAGCTGCTTTCACCGCTTCGATGGCGACTCGCAGGTTACGCACGTCGTTCATCGCATCGAAGATGCGGAACACGTCGATGCCGTTGACCGCGGCCTTGGCGACGAAGGCTCTGACCACGTCGTCGCTGTAGTGGCGGTAGCCCAGCAGGTTCTGGCCACGCAGAAGCATTTGCAGGCGAGTGTTAGGCAAGGCCGCGCGCAGTTGGCGCAGACGCTCCCACGGGTCTTCCTTGAGGAAGCGGACGCAGGCGTCGAAGGTCGCGCCGCCCCAGCATTCCAGCGACCAGTAGCCGACTTTGTCGAGCTTGTCGCAAATCGGCAGCATGTCTTCGGTGCGCATGCGAGTGGCGAGCAGCGATTGGTGGGCGTCGCGCAGGATTGTGTCGGTAACGTGGATTTTCTTGCTCATTGTTCTATTCCTCACAGGCCTGCGTGGGCGGCGATGGCGGCGGCGATGGCCAGGGCCAGCTCTTCGGGTTTGCGCTTGATCGAGTAGTTGGTCAGTTCAGGATGGCTTTCAACGAAGCTGGTGTTGAACTGGCCGCTACGGAATTCCGGGTTGCGCAGGATTTCCTGGTAGTACGCGGCGGTGGTCTTGACCCCTTGCAGACGCATGTCGTCGAGGGCGCGCAAGCCACGGTCCATCGCCTCTTCCCAAGTCAGCGCCCACACCACCAATTTCAGACACATGGAGTCGTAGAACGGTGGAATGGTGTAACCGGTGTAGATCGCCGTGTCGGTACGCACGCCGGGACCGCCGGGTGCGTAGTAACGGGTGATCTTGCCAAAGCTCGGCAGGAAGTTGTTTTTCGGGTCTTCGGCGTTGATCCGGAATTGCAGCGCGAAACCGCGGTGCTGGATGTCTTCCTGTTTCACCGAAAGCGGCAGGCCGGAGGCGATGCGGATCTGCTCGCGAACGATGTCGATGCCGGTGATTTCTTCGGTGATGGTGTGTTCCACCTGCACCCGGGTATTCATCTCCATGAAGTACACCTCGCCCTCGGCGAGCAGGAACTCCACGGTGCCAGCGTTCTCGTAACCCACGGCCTTGGCTGCGCGCACCGACAGGTCGCCGATGTAGGCGCGCTGTTCAGGGGTCAGTTGCGGGCTCGGGGCGATCTCGATGAGCTTCTGGTTGCGACGCTGGATCGAGCAGTCACGCTCGAACAAATGCACCACGTTGCCAAAGCTGTCGCCGAGGATCTGCGCTTCGATGTGCTTCGGATTGACGATGCATTTTTCCAGGAACACTTCCGCCGAACCGAAAGCCTTGGTGGCTTCGGAAATAACTCGCGGGAATGCTTGTTCAAGTTCTTCTCGGCTGTCGCAGCGACGGATACCGCGGCCACCGCCACCGGAAGTCGCCTTGAGCATCACCGGATAACCGATGCGATCGCCTTCGATCAAAGCTTCCGCGATATCCGCGACGTTGCCTTCGGTGCCCGGGGTAACGGGTACGCCAGCCTTGATCATGCTGCGACGGGCTTCAGTCTTGTCGCCCATGCGGCGAATCACTTCAGCCGATGGACCGATGAACTTGATGCCGCGTTCGGCGCAGATATCTGCCAGTTCAGCGTTTTCCGACAGGAAGCCGTAGCCGGGATGCAACGCATCACAACCGGTTTCCACAGCCAGATTCACCAGCTTGCGCGCATTCAGGTAGCCGGCCAGTGGCTCGGCACCGATGCTGTGGGCCTCGTCCGCACGCTTCACATGCAGCGCATGGCGGTCGGCGTCGGAATAGATCGCGACCGAGCGAATGCCCATCTCGGCGCAGGCACGCACGATTCGTACGGCAATCTCACCACGGTTGGCGATCAGGATCTTTTTTATCACTTGGAGGTTCCCTTGAGCCGGTGGTACCCACGACCTGCTAGACCAGGTCGACGCGTGACCAAATGTTTCGATTCAGTCGCAGCCCCACACTAGCCCCCACAAGGGATTAACAAAAATGATTAATAATTGGGTCAGTCATAAGTAAAGACTTATAGTTGAGCCATCAGCCTGCGTGGAGAGAGCCAATAAAATGCGTAAGTCATTGATGCGTATGACATTGCGTCAATTACAGATCTTCAATGAAGTCTGTGATTTGCGGTCCTACAGCCGAGCAGCCGATGAAATGTCTCTCACACAACCTGCCGTGAGCCTACAGATTCGTCAACTTGAAGAGCTGATTGGCCAGCCTTTGTTCGATTACGTCGGCAAAAAGCTCTACATGACCGAGGCAGCCGAAGCCCTCCAACGCGCCAGCCGGGATATTTTCGGGCGGCTGGAAAACCTCGATATGCAGCTTTCAGACATGCAGGGATCGCTGCAAGGACAGCTGAAGCTGGCGGTGGAATCCAGCGCCAAGTATTTCGTGCCGCATCTGTTTGCCGCGTTCAAGCGCCAGCATCCGGAAGTGAACCTGCAACTGACGGTGGTCAATCGCGGACAGGTCATTCGACGCCTGTCGGACAACCGCGACGACCTGGTGATCATGTCCATGGTGCCGCAGGACATGGGGCTGGAGTTCTTGCCATTCCTCAACAACCCGATCGTTGCCGTGGCGCCACCGGATCATCCGCTGTGCCACATGGGCCCGCTGCGCTTGCAGGATCTTGAACCCTACACACTGCTGATGCGCGAATCCGGCTCCGGGACGCGGCTGGCTTGCGAAGAATACTTCAAAGAGAAGCGCGTGCACTTCAACCAGACCCAGGAAGTCTCGTCAGCTGAGGCACAGCGTGAATGTGTGGTGGCGGGCCTGGGCGTGGCGCTGTTGACGCGCCACGCCCTGAACCTTGAGTTGGCGACCGGCGGGTTGGTCGAGCTGCCAGTCGAAGAGCTGCCGTTGTACCGCAGCTGGTGCCTGGTGCAAGCCAAGGCAAAACGGCTGTCACCAGTGGCGCACGCATTCCTTGCGTTTATTCGCAGTGAGCGGGTGCAGATCAGCGCGCTGGTTGAGCGCTTCGACGGGAAGCTGCCGGTGCCGCCTGCCAGTAGTTGAGTTCCAGCTCAGGGAAATCACCGATCTCAGCCAGCAGTTGGCGACGTTCGCAGCGATCTTCGATAGCGCGGCGAAATTCCATGCGGCGCTGGTCTTCCTGCTGACGACGGGTTCTGACGGCGCTGTTGCGTTCTTCGTAGGGCTGGGCCATTTCGAGTCTCCCAAGGCGTTTACGGGAGTTTCAAGATAGGCGCGAGGGATGACGGTTTGGCGGCGGGCGGGTTACAGGGAGATGAACGTTGTTCTGTGGCGAGGGGGCTTGCCCCCGTTAGGCTGCGCAGCAGTCGCAAAGATTTTGGGGCCGCTGCGCGACCCAACGGGGGCAAGCCCCTCACCACAATTCCAGAAGAATCAGTCGTCCAGCGCTTTTACCGATTTAGGCGAAAGCCGCAAACTGCGCAGGCTGCGCTTGACGCTCTTGAGGTGATTGACCAGGCTCGGCCCGCGCGCCATGGCCACGCCCATTGCCAATACGTCGATCACCACCAGGTGGGCGATGCGCGAGGTCAGCGGCGTATAGATCTCGGTGTCTTCGTGCACATCGATCGCCAGGTTGACGGTCGACAGTTCGGCCAGCGGTGTCTGGCTCGGGCACAAGGTAATCAGCGAAGCGCCGCTTTCGCGCACCAGATTGGCGGTGATCAACAAATCTTTGGAACGCCCGGACTGGGAAATACAGATCGCCACGTCGGTCGGTTTCAACGTGACCGCCGACATCGCTTGCATGTGCGGGTCGGAATACGCCGCCGCCGTCAGCAGCAAACGGAAGAACTTATGCTGGGCATCGGCCGCCACTGCGCCCGACGCGCCAAAGCCATAGAACTCGACCCGCTGGGCCTGCGACATCAACGACACGGCACGCTGCAACTCCACCGGATCAAGCTTCTCGCGAACCTCCATCAGCGTGTGCAGGGTGGTGTCGAAGATTTTCAGGCTGTAGTCAGCGACCGAGTCGTCTTCATGAATCGCGAACTGACCGAAGCTCGCGCCGGCAGCCAGGCTCTGTGCCAGTTTCAGCTTCAAGTCCTGGAAACCGGAGCAACCGATGGCGCGACAGAAGCGCACGATGGTCGGCTCGCTGATGCCCACGTTGTGGGCCAGGTCGGCCATGGAGCTGTGCATCACCGCCGCAGGATCAAGCAGCACGTGGTCGGCGACCTTGAGCTCCGACTTGCGTAAGAGGTGGCGTGACTGGGCGATGTGTTGCAGCAGATTCAAAGGGCTGGACTCTTTGTTATTGGCAGGTGCCGGGGATGTAGCACGCTTGTAGTTATACTACATGAATCGGCTTTTTGCCTGCTCAATGCGTAACTCGATGTCCCCATTTCACGCCACATGCGCTCCATGTAGCCCTTACAAGGGTTTCGCGTCCGCACGCAACAGCGCCGCCAGGCCATCGGCCTCGACCGGGCGACTAATCAAATAGCCCTGCACTTCATCGCAGTGCTCGGCTTTCAAAAACTCCAACTGTTCTGCCCGCTCCACACCCTCGGCCACCACTTTGAGCGACAAGCCGTGCGCCATGGCAATGATTGCCCGGGTGATCGCCGCATCCTCGCTACCCTCCCCCAGACCGCGGATAAATGCCTGATCGATCTTCACGTAATCCACAGGGATGCGCTTGAGGTAACTCAGGGACGAATACCCGGTGCCAAAGTCATCAATCGCCAACTTGACCCCCAAATCACGCAATTGCTGGAAGGTCGCGATGATGTGCTCGACGCTGTCCAGCAACTGGCTTTCGGTGAGTTCCAGTTCGAGGTAGTGCGGCGCCAGACCGGTTTCCTCCAGCACCTGACGCACCAGGCTGACCAACTTACCCTGACGCAATTGATGCACCGACAGATTCACCGACACCCGAATCGGCGCAAGCCCCTGACGCTGCCACTCGCAGGCTTGCCAGCAGGCCTGACGCAACACGAACTCGCCGATCGGGCCGATCAACCCGGTTTCCTCGGCCAGGCCAATAAAATCCCCTGGCGGCACACGGCCCATCGTTGGATGATCCCAGCGCACCAGCGCTTCGGCGGCATTCAACCGCCCCGTGGCGAGGCACAGCTTCGGTTGGTAAAACACCTTCAACTGCTTCTCTTCGATGGCCTTACGCAGCTGGTTTTCCAGCTGCAAACGCTCCAGCGTGCTGGCTTGCAGGCTGTCGGTGTAAAACTGGAAGTTATTTCCGCCCAAGTGCTTGGCATGCTGCATCGCCATGTTGGACTGATGAACCAGCGCGGAGATTTCTCGCGCGTTGTCCGGCAACAGACTGATGCCCATGGACGCGCTAACCACCAGTTCATGGCCCTCGACAGTGATCGGCAAACGCAGCTTGGACGACAGTCGGGTCGCCACCCGCGCCAGGCTAGACAGGTTGCCGTAGGCATTGAACAACACGGCAAACTCATCGCCGGACAAACGAGCGATGGTGTCTGCTTCAGGCAGTGCATTGACCAACCGCCGGGCCATTTTCTGCAAGAGCTGGTCGGCGATTTCATGACCCAGACTGTCATTGAGCAGCTTGAAACGATCCAGGTTGACGTGCAGCAACGCCAGGCTGCGGTAGCCGCCCTGGCGCACCCGCTGATGAGCCTCGTTTAGCCGTTCGCGGAACAGTGAACGGTTAGCCAGCCCCGTCAATTCATCGTAATGCGCCAGGTAACGCATGCGCTCCTCGGATTCGCGCCGGGCCGATAGATCGGCGAAGAAGCCTACGATATGACTCACATTTCCCCGAGCATCGCGCACCGCGTTCAGTTGCAACCATTGCGGATACAACTCGCCATTCTTGCGGGTTTCGACCAACTCGCCCTGCCAACTGCCGTGCTGCTCCAGCGCCTGACGAATCGCAGCGTAGTGTCGGCGGGCATCGCGGCTGCACGGCAACTCGACCACGTTGCGTCCGATCATGTCGTCAGTGTCATAGCCGGTGACCCGGCTGAAGGCCTGATTGACCGCGATCAACGCGTAATTCGGATCGAAAATCACGATGCCTTCACTGGCCGCTTCGAACACCGTTGCGGCCAGTTGTTGTTGCTCTTCCAGAGCCTTGCTGACGCTGATGTCGCGACGGGTACCGACCATGCGGATCACCCGGCCATTTTCGCCGCGCTCAACCGCCCGACCTCGGTCCTCGATCCAGACCCAATGGCCATCGCCGTGGCGGACGCGGTACTCAATCTGATAGTCGTCGCTGCGGCCTTTCAAATGCTCGACCAGCGCGCGCTTGAGCGACGGCAAGTCATCGGGGTGCAGCCGCGGCTTGAGGTGGCGAAGCATTGCCGTCACGAGTTCCGGTTCCAGGCCAAACAGCTCCTGAAGCTGGGTGTGATGAACTTCGTCGGTTTGCAGGTTCCAGTCCCACAAGCCCAATTCACTGGCCTTCAACGCCAGGGCGAGACGCGCTTCACTCTTGCTCAGGGCCTGGTTGGCGGCATCCAGTTCCAGGCTGCGCTGGGCGACGCGGCTTTCCAGCTCGATCTGAATTTGCCGCAACTCGTCTTCGGCACGACGACGCTGGTCGATTTCCTTGGCCAGCTTTTGATTGAGCTGGTCGCTGCAGTTTTGAGCCTGCTGCAAGTGTTCGATCAGCGCCTGATTCTGGAAGCGCCGTAACAGACCGTTATTGATGAGCCGATTGACCTGCCAGGCGACCACACTTAATGCGCCGAGCAAAATCAGGCCGAACCAGCCCCAGCCCTGACTCTGTTCATCGCCGCCCCAGAACAGATAGCCAATGGCCGGCAACAGACAGGGCAAAGTAAAGGACAGGAACGCCGGCAGACTGACCGCATAGGCAACGCTGGCCGAAAGGGCGGCGGCGCCGATCAGGCCGAACACCCAGGCTTGTTGCATGAAGTTATCGGCGGGCACCAACGCAATGCCGGCGCCGGCCAAGGTCAGGCCGGTCATGGCCGAACCCAGCAAAAACATGCGGCGCCAGATCGGATGGGCCTGACGGTTGGGTATCGCCGAATCGAAGGCCGCGACCTGAATCACCCGCAGCGCCACCAGCGACAACAGCCACACCAGCCAGACGCTGACCAGGAAGTAGCGCTGCGGGCTCCAAAGCAAGCCAGCGCAGACCAGACCGTTGATCAACATGAATAACGTGGGCAGCAACGAGCCCTGATAAAGCAGACGCGTGCGTTCGACCGCCATTTCCATGGCGTACTGTTTGCGGATAACCCGGGGTTCCACAACGGGGCCCGACAGGTCGGTGCTGAGGGTCATAGGCAATGTTCTTGTTCTTATAATGATGAGCATGAGCCCGAAACGTCGACGGAGCATACACAAGCAAATGCCCCGGCCAAACCGCCCCGGATCATAAATAGACCAAAGTATCGACGGCCTGACCCCGTGTAAAAGCAGCCAAGCGAGCCCCGCCAACGCTTGCAGCCAGTGACTGACCGGTCGTCCAGCACTTATCTTTCATCGGCTAAAACAATGCAGGGTTTGCCCGGTGTGACGCCGCCCCCTAGAATGCCCCGATGCGCGATGATCTCTCCCTTCTGCTGAACTCCCTCAACGATGCCCAACGCCAGGCCGTAGCTGCCCGCGTGGGTCGTCAGTTGGTCCTGGCCGGTGCTGGTTCCGGTAAAACCCGAGTGCTGGTGCACCGTATCGCCTGGTTGATCCAGGTCGAAAACGCCTCGCCCCACTCAATCCTGTCGGTGACCTTCACCAATAAGGCCGCTGCGGAGATGCGTCACCGCATCGAGCAACTGATGGGTATCAACCCGGCCGGCATGTGGGTCGGCACCTTCCACGGCCTGGCGCACCGCTTGTTGCGGGCGCACTGGCAGGAAGCCGGCCTGAGCCAGACGTTCCAGATTCTCGACAGCGACGACCAGCAACGACTGGTCAAGCGGGTGATCCGCGAGCTGGGCCTGGACGAGCAGCGCTGGCCGGCCCGTCAGGCCCAGTGGTTCATCAACGGGCAGAAAGACGAAGGTCTGCGTCCACAACACATTCAAGCCAGCGGCGACCTGTTCCTGGCGACCATGCGCAGCATTTATGAGGCCTACGAGGCCGCTTGCCTGCGCGCTGGCGTGATCGACTTCTCCGAACTGCTGCTGCGCGCCCTCGATCTGTGGCGCGATCATCCGGGCCTGCTCGCCCATTATCAGAAACGCTTCCGGCACATTCTGGTGGACGAGTTCCAGGACACCAACGCCGTGCAATACGCCTGGTTGCGGCTGCTGGCCAAGGGCGGCGACAGCCTGATGGTGGTCGGCGACGACGATCAGTCGATCTACGGCTGGCGCGGCGCGAAAATCGAAAACATTTATCAGTATTCCGACGACTTCCCGGATGCCGAAACCATTCGTCTAGAGCAGAACTACCGCTCCACTGCCGGGATTCTCAAGGCTGCCAACGCCCTGATCGCCAACAACACGGGACGGATGGGCAAAGAGCTGTGGACCGACGGCGGCGAAGGCGAAGCGATCAATCTATACGCCGCGTTCAACGAACACGATGAAGCACGCTACGTGGTGGAAACCATCGAAAGCGCGCTGAAAACCGGCTTGGCCCGCAGCGATATCGCGATTTTGTACCGTTCCAACGCCCAATCACGCGTTTTGGAAGAAGCCTTGCTGCGTGAGCGCATTCCGTACCGCATCTACGGCGGTCAGCGCTTCTTCGAACGGGCAGAAATCAAAAACGCCATGGCCTACCTGCGCTTGCTGGAAGGTCGCGGCAACGATGCAGCGCTGGAGCGGGTGATCAACGTTCCCGCCCGCGGTATCGGCGAGAAAACCGTTGAAGCGATCCGCGACCATGCCCGCCACAGCGATGTGTCGATGTGGGAAGCCATGCGCCTGCTGGTGGCTAACAAAGGCCTGACCGGCCGTGCGGCCGGCGCGCTGGGCGCATTCATCGAGTTGATCGAGAACCTCGCCGCCAAGTGCATGGATATGCCGCTGCATCTGATGACCCAGACTGTCATCGAGCAGTCCGGGCTGATCGCCTATCACGAAGCGGAAAAAGGCGAGAAAGGCCAGGCACGGGTAGAAAACCTTGAGGAACTGGTCAGCGCCGCGCGCAACTTCGAAAATGCTGAAGAAGACGAAGACCTGTCGCCACTGGCGGCGTTCCTCGGTCACGCGTCACTGGAGGCCGGAGATACTCAGGCAGACGAGCATGAAGACAGCATTCAGCTGATGACCTTGCACAGTGCCAAGGGCCTGGAATTCCCTTACGTGTTCCTGGTGGGCATGGAAGAAGGCCTGTTCCCGCACAAGATGAGCCTTGAAGAACCGGGTCGTCTTGAAGAGGAGCGCCGTTTGGCCTACGTCGGAATCACCCGGGCCATGCAGAACCTGGTGATGACCTATGCGGAAACCCGACGCCTGTACGGCAGCGAGACTTACAACAAGGTGTCGCGTTTCGTACGTGAAGTGCCGAAAGGCCTGATCCAGGAAGTGCGGCTGTCCAACAGTGTCAGCCGTCCGTTCGGCGGCGGCCAGCAGCAGAGCTCCAGCAGCCTGTTTGGCGGTAGCGAGATCCCGGACACCGGGTTCAGCCTCGGCCAGACCGTACGGCATTCGGTGTTTGGCGACGGTGTGATCCTGAACTTCGAAGGCGCCGGGGCCCAGGCTCGGGTGCAGGTGAACTTCAGCGAAGGCAGCAAGTGGCTGATGCTGGGTTACGCGAAGCTGGAAGCGATCTAAAAGCGACCCGTCAGGGACATTTCTGTGGGAGCGAGCCTGCTCGCGATGAACGATGACGCGGTGTTTCTGCTATTCCGCGCTGCAACTATTCGCGAGCAGGCTCGCTCCCACAGTTTGATCGTGCAGCGGCGCTTGTCGCTTTTCCTACAGAACTAATCCACTCGTCCTACAGACCAAAACTAACAGGTCTTATTGCGCTGACTGAAGCTGAACACAACCTGTCAGGCAAAAGCCCGAAACACTCTGCCGCTAGCCAGTAACACTCCAGCTGTGCAACATGGCGCGCGTGCCTTCCACAAATGGGAATTCCCTTTATGAAACGTTTTCTTAGCATCGCCATGGCGTTGTGCATTGGCCTGACGATGAGCCTCGACGCCAATGCCGCCAAGCGCTTTGGTGGCGGCAAGAGCTCCGGCGCTGCGCCGACTCACCAGACCAGCCAAATGGCTCCTTCTTCTGCCGCAGGTGGTGCTGCCGCCACTGCGGGCGCGGCCGGTGCCGCGGGCGCTGCCGCCAAGGCCGGCGGCGCTTCACGCTGGCTCGGCCCTCTGGCCGGCATCGCGGCCGGTGGCCTGCTGGCCTCCATGTTCATGGGCGATGGCTTCCAGGGCATGCAGATCTTCGACATCCTGATCATGGCGGTCATCGCCTTCCTGGTCTTCCGTTTCATCGCCGCTCGGCGTCGCAAGCAGCAGGAGCACATGGCTCCAGCTGGCGCCCCGATGCAGCGTGAAGTGTTCGAGCAGAAGCCAGCGGCCATGGGCTCGATCTTCGGCGGCTCGGCAGCACCGGTTGCCGCTCGTCCGGTAATCAATGCTCCGGCCTGGTTCAATGAGAACAACTTCATTGAAGCGGCCCGCAACCACTTCCAGTCCCTGCAGCAGCACTGGGACGCTAACGAAATGGACAAGATCGCCGAGTTCGTGACTCCGCAACTGCTGGAGTTCCTCAAGCGCGAACGTGCCGATCTGGGCGACGGTTTCCAGTCCACCTACATTGATAACCTCAATGTTCAACTGGACGGCGTGGATGATCGGGCCGACAAGACCATCGCCACCCTGACCTTCACCGGTGTGTCGAAGACCTCGCGTTTCGACCAGGGCGAAGTGTTCAGCGAAAGCTGGAACATGGAACGTCCGCAGGGCGAGAACCAGCCTTGGCTGGTCGCCGGTATCCGCCAGAACGGCTGATCCCCTCCCGCGTTAAGCATGTTGTAATAAAAACCCCAGCCTCGGCTGGGGTTTTCTATTTCGCGGTTGCATCTATAGCGAGCTACTGTATAAACCGCCCCAACTAAACCGCGCCATCAAGCAAGAGGATCCCGGACGTGGAAGAAATCATCGAACAACTGCGTGAAGCCAACGAACCGGTACCGGTCCCCTTGGAGTTACCCGACGAAGATCAACTGGTGGAAATCGAAGAACAGCTGTTCATCGACATTCCGTTTGTCTTCAGGGAGTTTTTGCTGACCGTCAGCGACGTCGTCTACGGCAGCCTGGAGCCGGTGACCGTTACCGACCCGCAATCCCACACCTACCTGCCGGACGTTGCCGCCAATGCCTGGGATGCGGGTGTTGATCGCAGCATGATTCCGATCTGCCAGGACGGTGACAACTACTACCTGGTCGAAGAAGACGGCACCGTGGTGCTGTGGTTGGCCGAAGAAGAGCTGATCGCCGAAGAAACCTGGGAATCGGTATGGCACTGGGCGCGGGACGTCTGGCTGGAAAGCTGAGACGCCTGACGCGCTACAGGGTTAATGCCCGGACGAATCCTTGTGGTTGTCCAGTGTGTCGAGCAACGCCACCTGCATCCGCGTGTGCACGCGGATGAACCAGCGCCAGAGCAGCGCCGCCACAGCGGCCGCGACGACGACGATCAGGACCAGCAACTTGTTGGTCGGCAGAATACTGGCCGACAAGGCTGCCAGCAGCAGAAAAATCACCAGCAGCGAGAGGATCGGGATCACTTCGGCGATCACCCGACGCACACGCTGCGTATGGCGGCCGGCCATCTCCGGCTTCACGCCCATCTCCGCCAACAGCATCGAGAGCGCCTTGAGCTTGCGATAGGCGGCGATCAGGAACGGCAGCGACAACAGCAACGCCCCGCCCCAAATCAACGCTTTCTGCCAGCTCGGGTCGCTGATCCAGTCTTGCAGGTAAGCGGACATGCGCTCGGCGAAAAAAGCACCCGAGAAGAAGATCGCAATCACCAGCGCCAGATTGACGCCCACCTGCAACAGAATCCGCCGAATCATCGACGCCAGCAGCGCGCCCTCGCCCTGGGGCTGGATGCTGCGCAGCCATTCGCCGTACATCCCCAATACCCTGCCCAGTCGCTTCGGCATCACCGCGGCAAGCTTGATCGACAGCGGATCAGCCGCGCGGATCAAGTAAGGCGTCAGCAATGTGGTGATCACAGAGACGGCAACGGCGACCGGGTAAAGGAAGTTGCTGGTGACCTGCAACGTCATGCCCAACGCCGCGATGATGAAAGAAAATTCGCCAATCTGCGAAAGCCCCATCCCGACTCGAAGTGAGGTGCGTCCATCATTGCCAGCGATAAAGGCACCAAGGCCACAAGAAAACATCTTGCCCAGCACCACGGCCACGGTGATCACCGCAATCGGCCACGCGTATTGCAGCAGGATCATCGGATCGAGCATCAACCCAATGGCGACAAAAAAGATCGCACTGAACAGGTCGCGAACGGGTTCGATCAAACGCTCGATTTTCAGCAATTGCCGGGATTCAGCCATGATCGCGCCAATCAGGAAGGCGCCTAGCACCATGCTGTATTCAAGTTTGACCACCAGCAAACAGAAGCCGAAACACAGGCCTAACACCGTGATCAGCAGCATTTCATTACTGTCGAACTTCGCCACGTAAGCCAGCAATCGCGGCACCAGCAGAATGCCGATGACCAGTGCGACAACCATGAACAGCGAGAGCTTGCCGACCGTTGAAAACACTTCGCCGGAACTGACCGTGCCGCTGACCGCGATGCTCGACAGCAAGGCGATGATGCCGATGCCAAGGATGTCTTCAACGATCAGTACGCCGAAAATCAGCTGTGCGAAGCGCTCGTTCTTCATCTTCAGATCGTTGAGGGCCTTGACGATGATGGTGGTTGAGGAAATCGCCAGGATCGCGCCGAGGAACAGCGAGTCCATGGTGTTCCAGTCGAACCAGCGACCGATCTCGTAGCCGATCCAGATCATCAGTACGATTTCCAGGAACGCCGCAATGAATGCTGTGGCGCCGACCTTGAACAACTTGCGCAGGCTGAACTCCAGGCCCAGACAGAACATCAGGAAAATCACCCCGAGTTCAGCGAGGGTTTTGATGGTGTCTTCATCGTGGATCAAGCTGAACGGTGGGGTGTGCGGGCCGATGATGAAGCCGGCGACGATGTAGCCGAGCACCACCGGTTGTTTGAAGCGATGAAACAGCACGGTCACCACACCCGCGATCAACATAATCACTGCCAGGTCTTGAATGAAACTGATGGCGTGCATGGTGTGGGGCTCCTTGGCTGACATTGCTCAATCGACAGACGTGGGAAAGGTCTGATCTGGCAAGGTAGAAAACCATTTTCCGCGTGGGAATTACCCTTGAGAAAGGGCTTTTGAAGGGTAACACCGCGACTTCTGGCAGAAAGGCGGTGCAATATATGGAAACAGATCGATCCGGGCGTGACGGCAGCCACGCGTCCGGCGTCCCGATAACGGTTGGTTTGAAAAGCTGACAAGGCCCCCGCAGAGGTGCCGCCCTCCCGAAATTCTGCCTTGAACCGTGAGAACGCTATGGAACCCGGAAACGCACAACTGTCGATGACGGTATTGATGACCCCCGACATGGCCAACTTCTCTGGCAATGTCCACGGCGGTACCTTGCTCAAATACCTCGACGAAGTGGCCTATGCGTGCGCCAGCCGTTATGCCGGTCGCTACGTGGTGACACTGTCGGTGGACCAGGTGATTTTCCGCGAGCCGATTCATGTCGGCGAACTGGTGACCTTTCTGGCCTCGGTGAACTACACCGGCAACACCTCCATGGAGGTGGGCATCAAGGTGGTGACCGAGAACATCCGCGAGCGCTCGGTGCGCCACACCAACAGCTGCTTCTTCACCATGGTCGCCGTGGATGACGACCGCAAACCGGCTGCTGTCCCGCCACTGCAACCGCAGAACAGCGAAGACAAACGCCGCTTCATGCAGGCCCAGCAACGTCGGCAGATTCGTCAGGAGCTGGAAAAGCGCTATCAGGACATCAAGGGCGACGCCTGACATGTTTGGTCGTTAGATCGCATCGCGGGCAAGCCTCGCTCCTACAGATTTCTCACCGTACCTGTAGGCGCGAGGCTTGCCCGCGAAGCTTTTAAAGGCTTATCGCTGTCGCTTCAAACCGCACCCGCGGATGGGCAATCCGGTCCTGAGCCCGTACCAGTTCCAGCTCATAGCTGGAGCAAGCCTGGGTTTCCAGCAGCACTTCATGCACCGCCGACGCGGCGAATTCGAAAGCCGCCACCAGGCTATCGCCCAACAGTACGCGAGCCAGAAACAGTCCGGAGGTCAGGTCCCCGACGCCCACCGGCTGACGCGGGAACGCCAGCAGCGGACGGCGCAAATGCCAGCTGTCTTCGGCCGTCACCAACAACATCTCGAAAACATCCGCCGGTTTTCCGGGATAGTCCAGATGCTTGACCAGCACAGCCTTCGGACCACGAGCCAGCAGCGCTCGCGCCATGGCCAGGCAATCGAACAACGATTGCGGCTTGCGCCCCGAAAAGCTGTCCAGTTCCAGCTGGTTCGGACACATGAAGTCCGCCACGGCAGCCGCTTCCTCCAGCAGAAAATCGCTGACTTCGGCGGGCACGCTGCACCCCTTCTCCGGATGGCCCATCACCGGGTCACACAGATACAGCGCCTTGGGATTCATCGACTTGATCCGCGCCACTCCCGTCAGGATCGCCCGGCCCTGAGCAGCACTGCCGAGATAGCCGGACAACACGGCGTCGCAGTTGCCCAGCTCGCCAATCGCCGCGATGCCTTCGACCAGGTCGGGAATCTGATGCGGCGCCAGCACTTCACCGGTCCATTGGCCGTACTGGGTGTGGTTGGAGAACTGCACGGTATTGAGCGGCCAGACATTCACCCCGACCCGCTGCATCGGAAAAACCGCGGCGCTGTTGCCAGCGTGGCCGAACACCACGTGGGACTGGATGGCGAGCAGATGAGGCGTACGTTTCATGCGGTGGGTTTTCCGTCAAACGATTGAAATTCAAGCCGCGCAGTATGCGACTAAACGCAGCCTGTACGACAGACCGGCGACGCAGTTAAGCTGACACCATCTTGTTGGAGCAACGTGTTGATGCTGACCCTTGGAAATATCTTCGTCCTGATGCTGCTTGCCACCGGTGGCGCGTGGTTATGGCACAACCACGGCTTGCGCGAGCGCGCGCTGGAGCGGGTCAAGCTGCATTGCACCAAGCTCGGAATCGAGCTGCTGGACGGCAATGTGGCCTTGAAGAAGATTGCGTTCATTAAAGACGCCAACGGCCGGCGGCGCCTCGCCCGTGTGTATAACTTCGAATTCACCGTCACCGGTGAAAGCCGTCACAACGGCACCATCACCCAGTTCGGTGCCCACAGTGCGCAGATTGAGCTGGCGCCCTACCCGATGCCGTTCGACGACACGCCTGCGGTAGACGATGTGGTGAAACCGCGCGCCGAGGTGATCGAGATGAGCCAGTGGCGGCAAGAACACACTAAATGGCGTCCTTGATTCACGTCTTGCTCGACCGGCAGTCGGCTAGATCGCTTTGCAATGAATCAACATCCTGCGGCTCACTGAAAATCAGCTCGATACGCGAATCACGCCGCCATTCGCTGGGCTGCCAATCCAGCATCGAATTTTCCAGCGCATTTACCGAAACCCAACCGTTGACGCTGTGGATAACCAGCTTCGCCCGCCCCCAGGCAAGGCTTTCAAGCCAACGACCAACGAGCGTCGCATCGAAAGTCTGACTCGGATGCCAGCGCCACCCCACGCTCCAGCCGCCCTCCTGCTCCTGGCTCAAGCAAATTGGCAGCGCAAGTTCGGTCCAGATGGCCGGCAGCTGCGCCAATCCTTTGGGCGCAACGAAGTTATCCACACCCGCTACAGCCTGAACCCCAAGCCCAGGTAACTCACTCAATGGCAACGCGGCTTGCTGCGTCCAGTACAACGGGCGTGCCGGCAACTGTGCAGCGATTCGCTGGCGATCGGCGTCGTCGAGATTTTCGGCTTTATTCATCAGCAACAGACCGGCGCGGCTCAGTGCTTCCTGTTGCGTCACCGGCAGCGGTTTGCCGGCAGCAAGTGCCCGGGCGTCCAGCACCAGTACGCAGGGTTGTACAGCCAATACACCTTGCCACGGCGCCTCACTCAATTGCCTGAGCAATTGCGCCGGATGCCCAAGCCCAGAGGGCTCGATAAACAGCCGATCCGGCCGCGCCTTGCGCAGCAAACGTCCGAGGCCGATCTGAAACGGCGCACCATTGACGCAACACAAACAGCCCCCGGCCACTTCGCCCAGTGCGATACCATCGGCGTCCCGGGTCAACAACGCAGCGTCGAGGCCGATCTGGCCGAACTCGTTGATCAGCACCGCCCAGCGCTCATTCGCAGGCCGCTGCGCCAGCAGGTGCTTGATCAGGCTGGTCTTGCCGGCACCCAAAGGGCCAGCAATGACGTGAGTGGGAATGTTCTGCAACATGGTCGAAATTTTCTGAGGAGGTAAGGATGCGGTTGATGGGATTGTCGTTGCTCCTGGCACTCACTTCAGGTGAAGCGCTGGCCCAAGCTTGCGTGGTACATAGCACGGCTGCGCGACTCGACGTGAAAGTCTGCCAGCAAAACCGTAACATCCCGGAAAAACTGTTCGCCGACGGTTTCTGCCAGCCGAACCTTCCTGGCCAGAAAGTCGAGGTGCAGTACGTCGATCAATGCCCCACCGGCGCGTTCGGCGTGTGCAGCAACGCCCAAGTCGCCAATATGCCTTACCGGCAGGATATTCACTATTACGGCGTAGCCACGGATGCGGCGTATTTGAAGCCGTTTTGCGAAGCCCAGAGCCAGGGCACCTGGCTCAAGCCGTGAGCCGCTAGCCCAGCCAGTCGAGCGTCAGGATCAGCCGCCGCTCACCGGACGCAAGCTGTGGCGAGCGGTGAATAAGGCCGAAGCCTTCGTTCCCATGCCATTTCTCGCCTTTGAGCAGCGCGACTGCACCGCTGGCGATCTGCTCGATCAGCGGCCCGTCCTGGGGTTCGGCTTCGGGCTTGCCCAGTTGTCGGCGATCCATCGCACCCTCCTTCAGCCACTGGCTGCCGATCCCGCAATACGTGGTGATCATCCGCACCGGCACATGATCGACATGGAAACGCGGGCACATGGCCTTGTCCAGGACCCGCAGGCGCAGGCCGACACGCTTGGCGCCCAGCAAACAGGCGAATGCACTGACCAGCCAGGAGATGTCGGCGATGAAACCTTCGTAACCTTCGAGATCGCTGAAACCTGAGGCCAATCCGTGAAGATTGGGTTCGGTGTCATCGCTGGGCAGTTCCAGGACCAGCGACTCGGCCAGCGGATCGTTCAGGGACAGCAGCAAACTCCCGAAATCAGCGATGTGCGCCGGCAGTTGGCGCTGCCAAACGGCGAGGTTTACCCCGTCATCCAGGATTTTGGCCAGCGTTCGCGGCGCCTCACCTTCAACCTGATAAATGATCGGCCGCAGTTTCAGGCTGGGTGCCAACATCAGGCGGCCTCCTCGTCGTGCCACGGGCCAAATGGATCTGGCAGCAATCGCCAGCCCTCGACGCCTAAGGCCATTTCATCGTCGGTCAGCAGGCAATTGTCGAGTTCGTCGGTGAGTTGCGCGAAGTCGATGTTCTGGCCGATGAACACTAGTTCCTGGCGGCAATCGCCAGTGGTTGCGGTCCAGTTTTCCATGATCCCGGCGGTACTTTCTTCGTCCTGCGGCCACTGGGTTTTCGGCACGAAACGCCACCAGCGCCCGGCGAAACCATGGCGCATCAATCCGCCGGCCTGGGACCAGCTACCGGCGTCCATGTGCTTGCTGGCCAGCCAGAAGAAGCCCTTGGAGCGCAGCAGTTTGCCGTTCACCCACGGGCGGTCGATGAAGCTGAAAAAGCGCTGCGGATGAAACGGTCGGCGTGCTCGGTAGGCTGTCGAGGCGATGCCGTATTCCTCGGTTTCGGGCACGTGTTCGCCACGCAATTCCTTAAGCCAGCCCGGTGCCTGGGCGGCCTTTTCGAAGTCGAAACGACCGGTATTGAGGACTTTCTTCAGCGGCACTTCACCCATGACCATCGGAATGATTTCGGCCTGGGCATTGAGCCGTTCGAGGATCGCGATCAACTCTTGGCGTTCGCTGCTGCTGATCAAGTCGATCTTGCTGATCAAAATCACGTCGGCGAATTCGATCTGCTCGATCAACAGGTCGGTGATCGAGCGTTCGTCCTCTTCACCCAAGGTTTCACCACGGGATGCGAGGCTTTCGGCGGCCTGATAGTCGAGCAGGAAGTTCATGCCATCGACCACGGTGACCATGGTGTCGAGCCGGGCGATGTCGGCCAGGCTCTGCCCTTCTTCATCGCGGAAAGTGAAGGTTTCCGCCACGGGCAGTGGCTCGGAAATACCGGTGGACTCGATCAATAAATAATCAAAACGACCCTCCTTGGCGAGTTTGCTCACCTCTTCCAGCAAGTCTTCGCGCAAGGTGCAGCAGATGCAACCATTGCTCATCTCCACCAGTTTTTCTTCGGCACGATTCAGGCTGACATCGCGCTGGACCTCGCCGCCATCGATGTTGATTTCGCTCATATCGTTGACGATCACAGCGACGCGCAGGTTGTCGCGATTGCGCAGCACGTAGTTGAGCAGCGTACTTTTGCCAGCGCCGAGAAAGCCCGACAGGACGGTTACGGGGAGACGATTGGGCATCAGGTATTCCTCACAGAGATGCCCGGTCGCAGTGTCGGGCTTACCTGATGTTATAGTATAACAACACAATCAAGCCACTCTCCTCTTGCCCACGATGACAAAGGGCACGCTGGCCAGGATCAAGTTGAACAAGTGACGTCTGTGCATGATGAAAGCTTGTTCATGAAAAAGGCGTGGTCGATTTCAATGTAATAACATAACATTGGCGTTTGACTCTCACGACGGACCTGCTCATGAATGCGCTGACTCTGCCGGATGTTGCCGCGCAGGCCTCACGCCAAGCCCTGCCACTCGACTGGGTAGGCATGTGCGGCATTGCTCTTCCTGTTTTGTTCGATGGCCAACGATTGAGTGCAATGGCCGACGCCGGCGTTAGCCTCGACGATGGCGAGGCGCGCGGGATTCATATGTCGCGGCTGTACTTGGCGCTGGAAATGCTCGAGCAAGAAAACCTGACACCCGCTTTGTTGCGGCAAGTGTTACAGCGTTTTCTCAAGACTCATGAAGGACTCTCCAACAGCGCGTACATAAAAATCCACACTGATTTACTGCTCAAAAGACCAGCGCTGGTCAGCCCATTGGCCGGCTGGAAAACTTATCCAGTGAGCATCAAAGCTCGTTTGAAAAACGCGATGTTCCACGTGGAACTAAAAATCGACGTGCCTTATTCCTCGACTTGTCCGTGTTCGGCCGCGCTTTCCCGGCAGCTGATTCAGCAGCAATTCGTCGATGACTTCGCCAACAAGCCGCTGCAACATGCCGATGTTTTGTCTTGGCTTGGCTCGACAAAAGGCATCGTCGCAACGCCTCACAGCCAACGGAGCACTGCGAGATTGCGGCTTCGACTGGACGACTATCTGGATGACTTGCCGCTGATCGCGATCATCAACGACGCCGAAGCGGCTCTCGGCACCGCCGTGCAAACCGCTGTAAAACGCGCCGATGAACAAGCCTTCGCGCTGGCCAACGGTCAGAACCTGATGTTCTGCGAAGACGCCGCACGACGTTTGAACCTGGCCTTGAAACGCGCCCCCGGCATCAACGCCTTCCACATACGAGTCGTCCACGCGGAAAGCCTCCACGCCCACGATGCGGTCGCCGAAAGCCGCTGGAATTGGGAGGCCGCATGATTCATTGCCAAGCCTTGCGTTGGGGTGCACCCGGCCAGCCACTGACTCCGCCCGTGGATTTCGAACTGGCCAAAGGAAGCCTGACCGCGGTCATCGGTGCCAATGGTTCGGGTAAAAGCAGCCTGCTGAAAGTCATCGCAGGCTTGCAAAAACCGCTGACCGGCAAAGTCATCCTGGATGTTCCACGCAAGGGAAGCCTCTCGTTCCTGCCCCAGCAACAACACCTGGACCGGCAATTCCCCATCAGCTTGCAAGAGTTAGTCGCCGCCGGTTTCTGGGGTAGCACGCAGACTCCCGAGATACGCAGACAACGCCTCAAAGCCGTGCTGGAAAACTGGTGTCTGAGCGGACTGGAACAACGCCCATTGATGGCCTTGTCCGGCGGTGAATTACAACGTGCCCTGCTCGCCCGTTTGAGTCTCGCCGACGCACCATTGCTATTGCTCGACGAACCCCACGCCGCCCTCGATGAACTGGGCCAAGCGCTGCTCTGGAAACACATTCACGCCTGGCATGCCGAAGGCCGAACCCAGTTGATCGTGTGCCATGACCTGACCGCCGTTCGCCAACACATTCCTCAAACGTTGCTGATCAAAAGCACCGGCTGCGTCCTCGGATCGAGCGTTGATCTGATCCACCAACAACCCCACACGCGGGTGGCCTGATGCTCGCAGCCGCTCATCTTTGGCAACCGTTCCACGAGTTCGTGTTCATGCGGCGAGCGCTTCTCGGCGGATTGGTTCTGGCATGCAGCACCGCACCGTTGGGCGTGTTTTTGATCCTGCGACGCATGAGTCTGATCGGCGACGCGGTGGCCCACGGCATTTTGCCGGGGGCGGCATTGGGCTTCTGGTTTGCCGGATTGAGTTTGCCGGCGCTGACCGTCGGCGGGCTCGGTGCCGGTCTGGGCATGGCCGGACTCGCTGCCTGGATCACCCGTCGAACCGGCCTGCGAGAAGACGCCAGCCTCGCCGCGATCTACCCGATTTCCCTGGCCTGCGGTGTGCTGATCCTCGGCATCGCCGGTAAACGTCTGGACCTGTTGCACCTGTTGTTTGGGTCGGCGCTGGCGGTCGATGGCCCGACGTTGACCGGTATGGTGTGGGTCTCGGCATTCAGCCTGATCGCCATGGCCTTCATCTATAAACCGCTGTTGCTGGACACCCTCGATCCACTCTTTCTGCAAACCGTCAGCCGACTCGGCCCCTTGGCTCATGGCGTATTTCTGACCCTGGTGGTGCTGAACCTGGTGATCGGTTTTCAAGCCATCGGCGCGCTGATGGTGGTCGGTTTGATGATGTTGCCCGCCGCCGCGTCGCGCTTCTGGAGTCGTCGCTTGCCGACATTAATCGCCATCGCCGCCCTGCTCGGCTGCCTCTCGGTGTGGCTCGGACTGTTGCTGTCGTTCTACTTCTCGCTGCCCAGTGGCCCGGCGATCGTGCTGGTGGCTGGCGGTTTGTATCTGCTGTCCGTGGTGTTCGGACCGGTGCACGGTTTGCTGCGCCGCCCGCCTTTGTTCACATCCCAATGAGGTGTTACCCGATGCGCGCTTTACTCGTGCTGTTCAGTTTGCTGCTGTCGATGTCGTTGTCTGCGGCGGAAAAACTTCAGGTAGTCACCAGTTTCAGCATCCTCGCCGACATGACCCACCAAGTCGGCGGCGACCATATCCAGATCACCAACATGGTCGGCCCTGATGCCGATGCTCACACGTACGAGCCGACACCGGACGACGCCAAGGCGTTGCTCAAAGCCAAACTCATCATCAAAAACGGCTTGGGTTTCGAGCCATGGCTGGACCGCCTGGTGACCAGCACCGAGACCCAAGCGACATTGATCAGCGCGAGCCACGGCGTCATCCCGCGCGCCCTGGATGAAGATGGCGAGACGATTCCCGACCCGCACGCTTGGCACAATCTGGCGAACGCTGAGCTGTATATCGGCAACATCACCAAGGCGCTGATCGCCGCCGACCCGACGAATAAAGCCGACTACGAACGCAACAGCCAGGCTTACCTGAAAAAGGTCTACGCGCTGCTTGCCGAAGCCAAGGCCAAACTCGGCTCGCTGCCACCGGGCAATCGCAAAATCGTGACGTCCCATGACGCCTTCGGTTACCTCGGTCAGGCTTACGGTATCGACTTCATCGCACCTCAAGGCCTGTCCACTGAACGTGAACCGTCAGCCGCCGAAGTCGCTGCACTGATCACCCAGATTCGCCAGGCCAAGGTCAAAGCGGTGTTCATGGAAAACATCAAGGATGCCCGCCTGCTCAAGCAGATTGCCGATGAAAGCGGCGCGCACATCGGTGGCACGTTGTACTCCGATGCGCTCGCGGCGACCGGTCCGGCCAGCACCTTCATCGGGTTGTTCGAGTACAACCTCAACATCCTGTACAACGCGCTGAGCAAGCCATGATCCGCAAGAATCCTTCCGGTGATTTGCCGGTGATCGCGGAATCTGCCTACGTGGATAAAACCGCCATCATCTGCGGCAAAGTGGTGATCGGCGAGAACGTCTTCGTCGGCCCTTACGCGGTGATACGGGCCGACGAAGTGGATGCCTCGGGCGAGATGGAGCCGATCACCATCGGCGCCAACTCGAACATCCAGGATGGCGTGGTGATCCACTCCAAGTCCGGTGCGGCAGTGACCATCGGCGAGTTCAGTTCCATTGCCCACCGCTCGATCGTTCATGGTCCGTGCAAGGTTGGCGACCGGGTGTTCATCGGGTTCAACAGCGTGCTGTTCAACTGCGTAGTCGGTGACGGTTGCGTGGTGCGGCACAACTCGGTGGTCGACGGTCGCGACTTGCCCGAAGACTTCTATGTGCCCTCCACCACCCGCATCGGCCCGAAGACAGATCTGTCGCAGTTCCCACCGGTGAGCGTCAGCGCCTCGGAGTTTTCCGAGGACGTGGCGCGCACCAACGTCGATCTGGTGCGCGGCTACAAAGCCCTGCAGAACGAGTTCTGACCATGAGCAGTGTGCTGATTCGCAATGCCCGGCTGGTGAACGAAGGCCGGGAGTTTGACGGTGATCTGTTGGTCAGCAACGGGCGAATCGTGAAGATCGCCAGCAGCATCCACGGCGAAAACGCCGACGTGGAAATCGATGCACAAGGGCAATGGCTGCTGCCCGGAATGATCGACGACCAAGTGCATTTCCGCGATCCAGGCTCGCCGGACAAGGGCAGCTTCTACAGCGAATCCCGGGCTGCGGTGGCCGGTGGCATCACCAGCTTCATGGACATGCCCAACACCCATCCGGCGACTCTGACCCTCAGCGCACTGGCCGACAAAAAGCGCCGAGCGGCAACTAACTCCGTCGCCAATTACGGCTTTCATTTCGGCGTGAGCAACGACAATCTCGACACCGTCGCCAGGCTCAATCCTTGTGAAGTGGCGGGCGTCAAAGTGTTCATGGGCGCCTCCACCGGCAACATGCTGGTCGATGACCCACAGATTCTCGAGCGATTATTCGCCGAGGTCCCGACCCTTTTGTTGGCCCACTGCGAACACACGCCCAGCATCGACGCCAATGCCGCGAACCTGCGTGACTTGTTCGGCGAACACCTTCCAGCGGCGGCCCACCCGCTGATCCGTAACGCCGAGGCCTGCTTTCGCTCCTCCTCAATGGCGGTAGACCTGGCCAGGCGTCACGGCACCCGACTGCACGTTCTGCACCTGACCACTGCCCGCGAACTGGCGTTGTTTGAAGACAAGCCGCTGGCCCAGAAACGCATCACCGCCGAAGTCTGTCTGCACCATTTGTTGTTCGATGATCGGGATTACCCGAGCCTCGGCAACCTGATCAAGTGCAACCCGGCGATAAAAACCCAGGCCGACCGCGATGCCTTGCGTGAAGCACTGCTGAGCCATCGCCTCGACGTGATAGGCAGCGATCACGCGCCTCACACCTGGGCTGAAAAACAGAGGCCGTACAGCCAGGCGCCTTCCGGTTTGCCATTGGTGCAGCACGCCCTGCCCGCACTGCTGGAATTGGTCGCGGATGCGATTGTGCCGATCACTACGCTCGTCGCAAAAACCAGTCACCGGGTTGCCGATCTGTTCGCCATTCCCGACCGCGGTTATCTGCGCGAAGGCTATTGGGCTGACCTCGTTATGATCAAACCCGAACCCGGCGGCGTCGCCGTTTCCCAGCAGCCGATCCTGTCTCAATGCGGCTGGACACCTTTTGCCCGACAGCGTTTTCGCCACAGCGTCAGCACCACGATCGTGTCGGGGCAAATTGCCTGGCACGACCAACGTCTTAATGACAACTGCCAGGGTTTACCCCTACGGTTTATGCGCTAGCACTCGGGAGCACCGTCATGATCCACATTACCCTGAGCGATGGTTCACTGCGTGAATACGACCAGCCACTGTCGGTGTACGAGCTCGCCGCAAGTATCGGACCGGGACTGGCGAAAGCGGCGGTGGCCGGCCGGGTAGACGGCATCCTGGTGGACTGTGAATACATGATCGAAGCCGATGCCCGGGTCAGCATCGTCACGCCTCAAGAGCCCGACGGGCTGGAGATCCTGCGACGCTCCTGTGTACTGATGCTGGCCATGGCCGTGAAACAACTCCATCCCCAGGTGCAATTGCACGCAGGAACGGCGCTGGGCGACGGGTTCTTTCATGAGTTATCTGCCGAGCAACCCTTAACGCGAACAGACCTGCCACTAATCGAAGCCCGTATGCAGACGCTGGCGGCGACCAATCACTCGATTCGCCGTCAAGAAAAGACGCCGCTGTACCGCCTGGGGAACGTCGAATCTACGACTGCCGACCCGCATGTTCCCGCGACCAGAGTGCTGCAAGCGTTCACCCTCGATCACATCAGCAGTACGTTGCCGCAACGGATTTACGGTACGTGCTGGTCCTGCCAACAAGAGCTTGATAACTGGCGGACACCGCCACACGTCATGATCGTCAGCATGGACCAACGTCAGGCGGATTACGCGCAGTCGGTAACCGAGGCATTGCGCAGAAGTGGCGTGCGCGCCCGTGCGGACCTGCGTCACGAGAAAGTCCGCCAAAAAATTCGCGAGCACAGTCGGCACGTGCCGTATCTGCTGGTGATCGGGGAGAAAGAAAAAGTAGGTAAGTTTGTCAGTGTGCGCAGTCGCGCTGGAGAGGATTTCGGAAGGATGAGCGTTGAGACGGTGTGTGAGTGGTTGAATCAGGCCCGCTCCCACACGGTCGTGTAGGGCGCGGGCCTGCTGACGAGTTTTTAAGCTCTCGGCTTGACGGTCCCGCAATCCTGCCCCAACCACACGGCGCGGCTTTCGAGGCTACCCTTCTGCTGAATACCGGTAGCGTTGAACGTGCCGTTAACCTTGGTAGTGAACTCACGATCGCTAAGGAAAGTGGCGACGCCAGCGCCCTGCGCTTTCGGACAGCTGAAGCGGAATTTCCACTGATTACCGGTGCGGTCGGTGATTTCCTGCTTGCAGCCCGACTGCGGATCGGTCAGCGGAATGTCGTCGGTCTTTACCTGTTCCGGCGTCAAGCACGCCCGAATCCCTTTACCGCCCATGGTGATGCCCTGTTTTTCGAGCTGCGCGCGCTGCTGAGGGGTCATCTGGCTCTGTATCTGGCCAAGGATCAGCTGCAAATCCGGGAGGTTCTGGTCATCGACCTTCATGTTGCTTGTGGTCATTTCCCACAAACCGGGCTGCAACATCTGCGCCTGAGCGGCCACAGGAAGTGACAAACCAACAGCCATGGCCAAACCCAGCAGACGAACGTTCATCGAGTAACTCCTGATCAGTTGTGGCCGTTAGACGTCAGCCAGTGGCTTCGGTTCATGGGCCAATTAAATAGCGACATTCTGCACGGAACATGGTCTGTTAAGCATTGAATCTTCAGGAGCAAGGCATGCCCCATGGATTACTTTGGACCGCATATTTTCGGCTACATGATTGCACTGCTTCACACGCTGGGCCTGGTCGCTGCCCTCCACGCCGTGCTCACCGTCCGGACCGCCCAGGGATCAATCGCCTGGGCCCTGTCGTTGGTGTTTATTCCCTACCTCACGCTCATCCCCTATCTGGTCTTCGGCCGCAGCACCTTCGATGGCTACATCAAGGCCCGGCGCCAGGCCAACGAAGAAATGCGCAAGGCGATCTCCGAACTCAACTGGCGTCCTTGGGTAGAAGAGGCGCTGACCGCTCGCGCCTCAAGTGCCTACGCGTCCTTGAGGGCCATGCCGAAACTGGGACGGATGCCGTGCCTGGCGAACAACGAAGTGCGTTTGTTGATCGATGGCCAGGCCACCTTCAACGCCATATTTGAAGCCATCAGCAACGCGAAGGAAGCGGTACTGATTCAGTTTTTCATCATCCACGACGATCGCCTCGGGCAACGCCTGCAAACCTTGCTGCTGAAGAAAGCCGCCGAAGGCGTGGCGATTTATTTGTTGTACGACCGCATCGGCAGCCATTCCCTGCCTCACAGTTACGTGCAGCCACTGCGCGATGCCGGCGTCGAAGTCAAAGCCTTTGCCACCCGCAGTGGCTGGCTCAATCGTTTTCAGGTCAACTTCCGCAACCACCGCAAGATTGTGGTGGTCGATGGCGTTCTGGGTTTCGTCGGTGGGCACAACGTCGGCGACGAATACATGGGCGAGAAACCTCCGCTGGCACCGTGGCGCGATACCCATGTGCAAGTCCGCGGGCCAGTGGTGGCCTGCATGCAGGAATCCTTTGCCGAAGACTGGTTTTGGGCTGCCCGCTCATTGCCGCCGCTGATTCTGCCGGACGTTTACCCGGACGATGGCGTGCTCTGCCAATTGCTCGCCAGCGGCCCGGCGGATTCCTACGAAACCTGTTCGTTATTCTTCGTCGAAGCCATCCACGCCGCCACCGAACGAGTGTGGATCACCAGCCCCTATTTCATCCCTGACGAAGCTGTGTTCGCTGCGTTGCGGCTGGCTGTTCTGCGCGGTGTCGATGTGCGATTGCTCCTGCCCTCACGACCGGACCACCGAATCGTCTACGCCGCTTCCAGCCTTTATGCCTTCGAAGCCGTGCGCGCCGGTGTGCGGGTGTTCCGCTACGAGCCGGGCTTCCTGCATCAGAAAGTGGTGTTGATCGACAGCGAAATCAGCGCCATTGGCAGTGCCAATCTGGACAACCGCTCGTTCCGGCTGAATTTTGAAGTGATGTTGTTGACGGTCGACAGCGCCTTTGCCGCCGAAGTAGAACAGATGCTCAACGATGACTTCGCCCAGGCTCACGAGATTGCCAAAGAAGAAAGCCGGGAGACCCGCCGCCTGCAACAAATCGGCATGCGGGTCGCCCGGCTTATTTCCCCGATCCTTTAAGGGTTGTAGATATCGTCTCGCGTCCATGGCAGTTCATGGCTGCCATCGGGGTGGGTTTTTACCGCGAGAATCTGGTGCAGATTGATCCAGCCCTTGGCGAATGCGTAGGCGCATCCCGCCAGGTACAGCCGCCAGATCCGCAACGCCTGCTCTGGCACCAGCCTGGAAGCCGCTTCCAGATTGTCTTCCAGGCGTTCGCTCCAATGGTCCAGCGTACGCGCGTAATGCAGGCGCAGACTTTCGACGTCGACAATCTCCAGCCCTGCTTCGCTGATCTCGGCAGAGATCATCGACAGGTGCGGCAGCTCGCCATTAGGGAACACATACTTCTCGATGAATTCGCCGGCACCGCGCCCCACCGGACGACCGTCGATGTGTTTGGCGGTGATCCCGTGGTTCATCACCAGGCCACCCTCCTTCACCGCGCCGAACAAGGTCTTGCAATACTTGGCCAGATTGGCGTGGCCGACGTGTTCGAACATGCCGACACTGACCACTTTGTCGAAGCGCCCGTCCTGAGGCAGGTCACGGTAGTCCAACAGTTGCAGTTCGATCAGGTCGTCCAGGCCTTCGGCGGTCACCCGTTCACGGGCGAGTTCCAGTTGCGCTTTACTGAGCGTGATCCCGAATACCTTCGCGCCAAACTCCCGGGCGGCATAGCGTGCCAGCCCGCCCCAACCGCAGCCGACATCCAGCAGATATTCCCCCGGTTGCAGCCGCAGCTTGCGGCACAGGTGGCGGAATTTGGCTTGCTGGGCTTGTTCCAGCGTTTCGCTGCCGGTCTCGAAATAGGCGCAGGAATACGCCATGTCACTGTCGAGCCATAGCTGATAAAACGCGTTGGATAGGTCGTAGTGGTAGGAAATCGCCTTGGCGTCGGTTTCCTTGTCGTGAACGGTGCGCACCGGCTGACTGTCGTCGTCCTCGCTCACCAGCGCCTGGCTCCATTCATCGCAGACGCGAATCACGTCACTGATGGAGCCTTCCAGCTCAAGTTTACCTTCGACAAACGCCGCTCCGAGCGCGTCCAGGCTTGGGTGAGTGAACTGGGTAACCATTTGTGGGTCCTTGACCACAATAGTGACGCTGGGCGTCGGCCCCAGATTGAATTCATGGCCGTCCCAGAGTCGCAGGCGTAACGGTAGCTGCAGATTCTGTAAGGCCGGAGGAAGGTGCGCGAGCATGGAGAGTCCCTCTAGTTTCAGACCGTCTGATGTGAGGGTAGACCATCCTTGAAAAATAGCTGGCTAACGAATTGATCGCCCTTTTCCATGATTCGTAACGCTCGAACCCACCGTCGCGAATTCACAAAAGTGATTGCCCTCACGTAGATGACTACGAATTCGTCGTACAGTTCTGAAAACTTCAAACCGCCCGGGATCGCGCTATTTAGAGCATTCACCCGGCGGCCTCAATCCTCATCCTCAAGCTTGAGCAAGGGTTCCTGAAAACGCAGTAAACGCCCGGCGTTCCCCAACACCAGCAGCGTGCTGAAATTGTGCAATAGCGCAGCAATCATCGCACCCGCAGCGCCAAGCCAGCCGAAAGCGGCGAAGGCTACAATCGCCAGCGTCCAGCCCAGACCGATGATCACGTTAACCTGCAAGGTGTGCCGGCATTGGCGACTCAAGCGCACACACGTGCCGAGTCGACGCAGGTCGCTGCCGATCAGGACGATGTCGGCCGAAGCCAGCGCAATGTCCGCCCCGCCTGCGCCCATGGCGACGCCGACCACCCCGGCCTTGAGCGCCAGCGAATCGTTGATCCCGTCTCCCACGACCATCGGCCGGAAGCCGCTGCCGATTTCCTTCAGCACGCGATTGAGTTTGTCCTCGGGCAACGCTTGAGCTTCAACGTCGCTGATCCCGACATTACGCGCCAAGGTGTGTGCGACGCTTTGCCGATCACCTGTCAACAGCAACTGCCGGCCCAACCCCAATTCACGTAGCTCGCTCAAGGCAAATCGAGCCTCGGGTTTGACGCTGTCGGCCAGCAACAGCCAGGCGAGGAATTCGCCGTTGAGCGCCAGCCCGGCAATCGGGCCATCGTGGTCGGGGACATTTGAAGTGGCGATACCCAATTGCGCGAATAACTCCGGACGACCGAGCGCCGCCTCGCCCTGCTCCGTCATCGCCACCACGCCCAACCCCTGACGCTCGTGGATGTCGGAGAGCAGCAGGAAATGTTCCTGGGTGACCAACCCGGCGAGCGCGCGGCTGACCGGATGACTGCTGGCTGAACCGAGGCTGGCAGCGAGTTTAAGGACGTGGCTGCGATCCTCGAGCGGACTGTCGATGGATTGCAAACGCAAGGTGCCAAAGGTCAAGGTTCCGGTCTTGTCGACCACCAGTGACGTCAGGTCTGCCAACTCTTCGAGGAACGCGGAGCTGCGAATCAGAATCCCGTGCCGAGCGGCCACCGCCACCCCGGCAATCGCCGTGGCGGGTGCCGACAACACCAGTGCGCAAGGACAGGCCGCCACTAACACGGCGAGCATGGCCTGGGCATCGTTAGTGACGAACCAGGTCACGGCGGCCAGCAGCAACACCAGCACCATGTAGCTGCCGGCGTAGCGTTCCAGCAAACGCGTGATCGGTGGTTTGGAACGCTCGGCACTTTGCATCAGCGCGATGACTTTGCCGAGGGTCGACTCATTGCCGGTGCGAGTCACCTCGATGCGCAGCAGACCGTCGAGGTTGATCGCGCCGCCGAAGACTTGCATGCCGACGCCCGCCTCCATCGGCACCGATTCGCCAGTAATCGAAGCGGTGTCCAGGCTCGCCTGACCCGACAACACCCGACCATCCGCCGGCACTCGATCACCTGCGCGCACCTCGACCAGGTCGCCCGCCTTGAGTGTGCCGTTATCGACTTCGACGATAGAGCCATCGGCCTGAACTTTGCGCGCGTGGCTGCGCGTCAGTTTGCCGAGGGCGCGAATCGCCTCCTGCGAGCCGATCACGCTGCGCTCTTCCAGCACGTGACCGAAGATCATGATGATCGGCAGCAACGCCGCGGTCAGCAGATCACCCGTGGCCCACGCCCCGAGCATCGCCAGGGCGATCAACTGATCAGTGATCCCGTGCAGGCTCGGGTAACGCAGGCTGTACCAGGCTGAACGCATCACGGGCACGGCGACCAATAACGAAGCAAAGCCCAGCAGCAATTGACTGACGCCCGTCTGCTCCGGCGACAACCAGCGCCAGGTCAGGCCGAGCGCGAGCAGGCCAAGTGCGAGCATGGCCAAGGTCAACTGGCGGGCGGCGCTGCGTTGTTCAGCCGAGGACAACATGCTCGGTGCGGCGGCGTTTGGGGTGGTCATTGTGCAGCTCCCTGAATGATCAGGCGGGAATCGTCTTTCGGATTGACCGTGGTCACCGAACCGGCCTGACCGAGAATCTTCGGCATCCGCTCGCGATAGATGCGCAGCAGCATTTGCGGGTCGGTCCCTTGTTGTTGCGCCTTGGCCAGGCTCAACACCGTGGCCGTGTCCGCCGAGGCTTTGGCCAGCCGTTCGCTCGCTTGGGCGTGAGCGACTTGCAGCGTGCGATCGGCTTGTTCGTTGGCGGTCTGAGTCAGTTTCTCCGCTTCGGTGCGAGCATTGGCCACGGCTTTGTCGGCTTGTTGACTGGCGGTCAGAACAGCGTTGAAAGCGTTGACCGCGGGCCCGGGCAGACTCGATTGCACGTCGACTCGTGCCACTTCAATGCCTAACCCCTGCCCGGTCGCGGTCAGGTCAGCCAGGCGCCGATTGATGCCTTGCACCAGATCACCGCGTAGACGTTCGCGTCGTTCGGCAGCCTGTTTATCCGCGCCGATGAGTTCTGGGCGCGCCACCAGAATGGTGTCCAGATCTCGTGCGGCAGTGAGGGTCACCGCGCTGCGAGTCACCAATCGATCCAATGCCGGCAACACATGTTCGCCTTGCAGGACGAAGGCATAGGGCTCGGTGACTTTGTAGAAAACCCGCACATCCAGTTGCACCACGCCCGCGTCACCGGTGAGCAAATAACCGGAGCCGGCGAGTGCATCGCTGATCGGTGTGGCGAAACTCGCCACTCGGTCTGCCTGCAATGCTGCATCGGTGCGCAACAGGTTTTCCACCCGACGCTCCATCACTCGATCCGCTGCGGGCAACAAAATCACCTGCTCAAACGGACGGGGCCAGGCCAATAGCAGACCCGCATTCTGGATGCGATCCAGTGCGCCGAAGTGCAAAACCACCGCGCGATTTTGCGGATCAATCTGCCGCACATTGGAAAATGCCCACACCAAAGCGGCCAGCACTGTCACGGCGTAAAGGGCCAAAAAAGCCAATCGCCCCGCCTGAATCCAGGGACTGCTTAACTCGTTTGTTCCACGTGGAACTAATTTCATGGCTGCGACCCGGACTTGTTATCGAGGGTCGGCGGACCATCAACCAACACCCGGAACGGCGCGGCGTCCGTGCGCAGAATCAGTTTTGTGCCGGGCGTGACGATCGTGCCTAGTGTGTCGAGGGAGCGCAGCAGGTTGTAGAGCTGTGGCGATCCGGCGTAGGCACGACCGTAAATTTGTGCGGCTTCGACGCGCGATTGCGCTTCAATATCGGCCGCTTTCACCGTCGCATCGGCTTGTACGATTCGTGCATCACGCTCGGCGGCAGAACGGATTTGCGCCGCTTCGCGCTTGCCGATGGCCGTGCGTTCGGTGGCGATTGTTTCACGCTCGGCACGCATACGATCAACCGTGGCAGTGAGGGTTACCGACGGCAACGTCAGACGTTCGATACCGACTTGCAGCACCCGCACGCCATAAGTGGTGAGCAGCTGCTGATCGATTTGCTGACGCAACTGCGCTTCAAAGTCAGCGATGCGTACTTGGTTGGCGTCGGTGTTCACCAGGTTAGCCAGATCAAAACTGCTGGCCGTGGTTTCCAGCGCCGACCCCACAAACGTGCGAATCTGCCGCGCGGCTTCGTCCGGCTGATTCTGTACGGCGCGCATGAAACGTTGCACGTTGTCCGGATCGCCCTGAACCTGCCAGGCCACATAAGCCTGAACGATGATGCGCAAACCGTCCCGCGTGCCGACGTCCTGTAATCCACTCGAAGTCGTGCGCAGTCGCAGATCGACAGGAATCGCCGCTTCAAAAGGAGCAGGCCAACGCCAGCCAAGACCTGGTTCCAGCAATACCCGCGACGGATTACCGAAACGCGTGATCACCGTGGCCTCCCCCGAACGCACTTGAACCAGGCTCGCCGCCGCGATGGCGAACGCCACCAGCAACGCTGCCCAGCCCATTCGCCGCCATGGGAACGGGCCCGCTTCCTGGGGATCACCGTGGTGGTGATGGCCGTGATGATGTCCGCCATGACCGTGATCGTGGCCAGTGTGGTCATCGTGATCGTGAGTGTGCGACTGGCTCAATTGGCAGCTCCTGGCTGAGCGGTTTTACGCGCCGGCGCAGGGTCAGCCGGCAGCGTGAATGTACGGAGGTCGATGGTCGGCGCATTACCGCTGCCGCCCAGACGATGATCGAGCACCAGCAATCTGGCATTGGCCAAGCCCTGGGACAGTTGACTCAAGTACTGCTCCAGCACGAAGGCCTGGCCGGCGCTGGCGTAGGCTTTTTGCTCGGCACTGAATTTCAGGTCAGCCGCTTGGGCGGTGGCGTTGATTTCACGTGCGCTGGCCGTCGCTTGATCGCGAGCGATGCTGGCCTGCAATTGCGCCTGATTGGTCGCTTGCGCCGCCGCCCCACGCTCGCGGGAAATCAATGCCTGGGCGCCAATCTGCGCAGCCTGGACGCCGTGATAAGCATTGGCGGCACCGGCCGGCGGATGAATCGCCTCGACCACGGTGGCGAGAATTTCCACGCCGCTGTCGAGTTTGTGCAGGTCAGCCTGTACCGCCCGGCCAATCTCTTCGGCGAGCCCGACCCTGTCCGCGCCGAGCAAACCGTCGAGGGTACGCGAGGCGAAATCGTGGACCAGAATCCGGCTGGCGGTGCTGCGAATCAGCGTCGGGACATCGGCACTGTTGTAGGTCGCCGCCAACGCCGCTTGATCGCTCAGGCCGATGCGGTAGACGAAACGCACGTCCATGTTGACGATCTGGAAGCTCTGCTTGTCGGCTCGACTGCTGGCGATAACCTGGGATTTGTCATTCACATGGCTCGCGTCCCACAAGCGATTGGCAATCGCGGGCGCCGGGCCTTCGGCGGGATCGGCCACGACCGGCGCCGGTGTGTCGCCCACACTGGTGGCCAACTCGTGGACCACACCGTTCTCGACGCTCAACACTCGGCCCAACGGCCAAGGCAAACCTGCGTGCAAACCGGGACCGAACACCTCCACCGGTTTGCCGAATCGCTCGTAGATGCCCCGCCCTTGCATGGGGATTTCGTGAATGCCGGTAAGTGACCAGCCCACTATCGAAACCACGGCCAGCACCGGCAAAAAAGCCCGACGCATGTAGGTGAAAGCCCAGATCTGTCGCAGGTCGATACCGAAGCGATTGTGCAATTCGTGCTGCAATGCCAGCAAAGGTTGCGGCGGCCAGCGCAGCATGTCGGCGACGAAGCTGCGCGCCAGCAACGCCGGTTCGAGTTGTTCGCGCTGCGGGCTGAACAATGACAGCATCGCGCGCAGCAGCAGCTCGGCGGCGACCAACCCTGGTAGCAAACCCATCAGTACCGCCAGACGCACCGGCCAGACCGAGGTTTCGCTCCCAAGCAACAGGCACAAAGCGCTGAGCACCAGACCAATGATCGCCACTCGAGTCAGCTGCGCCAGCGACGCTGCTTCGGGCCACTGGGCGGCGTTTTCCTGTGCCAGTTGTCGCTCCAACACCAACAAACCGAAAGCCAGCAACAAGGACAGCGCTGCACCGACACTGGCCGACAATCCCAGTGCGGCCGGCGGCAGTGCAAGGTTCCAGACCTGTTCGATGCTCACCAACGTCAACAGCGACCAACCCGCGAGCCACAGTGTCGGCGCGCCGATCTGCACCAGCATTCGCAGCCATCGCTGGCTGAGCCGATCCAGCAGCCGTTCGTACCAACCTACCGGGGCAACGACTTCGTCAGCAACGACAACCTGCACCACTGGGTTCAATGCCCGCGCACGCCACTGCGTCACCCACCAGGCCGATTGCAAACCGGCGACCAGCACCAGCAAACCGGCGCTCTGATTGACCAGCAACGCGGGCCACAGGGACTGTGGCGCAAACAACCCAACAAAAAACGCCAGCAACCAACCAATTGCCGCCAGAGCGCCGAGACCGATTGCGAACTGACGCAATCGCCGCCCTTGAAAAACCGCCTGCTGGAAACGCGGCAGCCCGGCTACTTGCGTCCCATCGACATCGAGATCGACTTGCATACCACCCCAGTTATCGTTGCTCATATCGCAATTCGTTACGATATAACGAAAGCCGTGAAATTTCCGTTCTTAAATGCTGCATCTAAAAGCGCTCAACCTGTCGCTTGGCTGAAGCCTTGACCGAACTGCCGCGCAACGCACATATTACGTTCGTAATTTTATCCAGGAACTACGGTTACCCATTCCGATCCGATTCACTCCAGGAGTACACCATGAGCATCTATGACGTCGTGATTCTGGGCGGAGGCCCCGGCGGTTATAACGCGGCGATCCGCGCCGGTCAGTTGGGCCTCAGAGCAGCCTGCATAGAAGGACGCGCCACGCTCGGCGGCACCTGCCTGAACGTCGGGTGCATGCCGTCAAAAGCGTTGCTGCATGCTTCCGAACTCTACGACGCTGCCATGGGCGCGGAATTCGCCAACCTGGGGATCGAAGTCAAACCCACACTCAACCTCGCGCAGATGATGAAACAAAAGGATGAAAGCGTTGCCGGGTTGACCAAGGGCATCGAGTTTCTGTTTCGCAAAAACAAAGTCCACTGGATCAGGGGCTGGGGCCACATCGACGGGCCCGGCAAAGTCACGGTGACCGACAACCAGGGCGGCAAGACCGAACTGACCGCGAAGAACATCATCATCGCCACCGGCTCCGAGCCCACTCCCCTGCCCGGCGTAGACATCGACAACAAACGCATCCTCGATTCGACGGGCGCACTGTCGCTGGCTGAAGTGCCCAAGCATCTGGTGGTGATCGGCGCTGGAGTGATCGGTCTGGAGCTGGGTTCGGTGTGGCGGCGTCTGGGCGCTCAGGTGACGGTAATCGAGTTTCTCGACCGGATCTGCCCCGGTGTGGACAGTGAAGCCGGCAAAACCCTGCAACGTTCGTTGAGCAAGCAGGGCATCGACTTCAAATTGAGTTGCAAAGTCACCAGCGCCACACCCTCGGCGACCGGCGTTCAGCTCAGCGTCGAGCCCGCGGCTGGTGGCACGGCCGAAACGATTGAAGCGGACTACGTGCTGGTATCCATCGGACGCCGGCCTTACACCCAAGGCCTGGGGCTGGAGAACGTTGGCCTCGCCACGGATAAACGCGGCATGCTCGCCAACAAGCGCCATCGCACTGAAGCGGCTGGTGTCTGGGTGATTGGCGACGTCACGTCCGGGCCGATGCTCGCCCACAAGGCCGAAGACGAGGCCATGGTCTGCATCGAGCAGATTGTCGGCAAGGCGGCCGAGGTCAACTACGACCTGATCCCCAATGTGATCTACACCAAACCCGAGCTGGCTAGCGTCGGCAAGACCGAAGAACAGCTCAAGGCCGAAGGTCGCGCCTACAAGGTCGGCAAGTTTCCCTTCACCGCCAACAGCCGGGCCAAGATCAATCACGAAACCGAAGGCTTCGCCAAAGTGCTGGCCGATGAGCGCACCGACGAAATTCTCGGCGTGCACCTGGTGGGTCCAAGCGTCAGTGAAATGATTGGTGAATATTGCGTAGCCATGGAGTTCAGCGCTTCTGCCGAAGACATCGCCCTGACCTGCCATCCACACCCGACTCGCTCCGAGGCCTTGCGCCAGGCGGCGATGAATGTGGAGGGGATGGCGACGCAGATGTAAGCCTGGAGGTTGGCGGCTGATCGTTCCCACGCTCTGCGTGGGAATGCAGCCCGGGGCGCTCCGCGTCCCTTCCGAAGCCGAACGCGGAGCGTCCGTTGAGGCATTCCCACGCAGAGCGTGGGAACGATCTTAGTTCGCGGGTAAATGTTCCAGCGGCAACGCCCCCGGCGTCTTCACGGTATGAATCGCAAAGTTGCTGCGGATGTCGCTCACGCCCGGCAACTTCAGCAACCGCCCCGTGAGGAAACGGTCATAGGCGCGCAGGTCCGGCACCACCACTTGCAGCAGAAAATCCGATTCCCCTGACACCAGAAAAGCCGAAATCACCTCGGGCAACGCGGTCACGGCCAGGCGAAAGGCTTCGGCCTGTTCATCGTTGTGCCGTTCGACCTTGACCCCGACAAACACCGTCAACCCAAGCCCCACTTCGTCGCGATCCAGATTGGCCTGGTAACCGCGTATGACCCCGGCTTCTTCGAGCATCCGTACCCGGCGCAAGCAAGGCGAGGCGGACAGGCCGATCTCGTCAGCCAGTTGCACATTACTCAGGCGACCGTCCCGTTGCAGGGCTGCGAGAATCTTGCGGTCGTAGGCGTCGAGTTTCATGGTTTGGCAGATCCTGATGGTTTAACTGCAATTGAGTGGCAGGTTATGCCAACCCGAAGCAGTTTAGAAGCGAACTACGCAACCACCTGCCCTGCCCTTCGGCCATAGACTGGCCGTACCGAATCGACAACGAAGGGGGTGCAACGTGGCAGGACTCTGGGTGTTTTTCATGGCGCTGGCGGTGGTCTATCTGTTGCCGGGCCCGGACATGATCCTGCTGTTGCAGACCGGCGCTCGTCAGGGCAAAAGTGCGGCGCTGGCGACTGCGGTGGGTCTGGGCATTGCCCGTGGTTGCCATGTGGCGTTGGCTGCGTTGGGGTTGGCGGCCCTATTCAAGGCTGCGCCCTGGACGTTCGACGTGGTACGCCTGGCCGGGGCCGCCTATCTGCTGTGGATCGGCATTCAATGCCTGCGAACCACTATGCTGCCGAATTTGAGCGGAGCAGACGCCACCACCGAGAAACCTCGCTGGCGCGCAGCGATCCAGCGCGGTTTGCTGACTAACCTGCTCAACCCCAAAGCCTTGCTGTTCTGTTCGGTGCTGCTGCCGCAATTCATCGATCCACACGCCGGACCGGTGCTCGCACAATTTGCGACCCTCGGGATAGTGCTGGTCGGTGTCGGTTTGCTGTTCGACAGCGCTTACGCACTGACCGGCGCAGCGCTGGGCCGTTGGCTGCAACGCAGTCCTTCAGCCCAGCGCGTGCAGCAGTGGCTGTTCGGCAGCTTGTTGATCGGCTTCGCCGTGCGGCTGACCTTTGTGCAACAAGCCTGATTACGCCAGCGCCTTGCGCTTGCGGCGATTGATCAGCACCAGCGCTACCGCTGTAAACACAACAACGCCGCCCGCTTGCAGCCATTTTTTGTAAGGTCGCAAGGCCGAGCGAACAGGGTCCAATGCCTGGGTTACATAACGTTTGTCAGCGTTCTGGAAATCAGGATAGGGACAATGGAGACCGAAGTTCACTGCCCAATACACGTACGGCCCTTCTTTTACATAGCGTTGGTAGAAGGCGCTTTCTTCTTCAAGGCTGCTGTTCCACCCCGCCGCATCACACAGCACTGCCGCAAAGGCCGCACTGGAATGCGGCAAATTGTCCGCTGCGCGACTGGCTAATGCGGTGGCGACAAAACGATAGTGGTAGCGCTGATCGGGCAGGGCTGCGCTTGCCAGCTGACGTTTGACTTCACCTTCAGCCACTAATGAACCGACCTTGAGTTCGCTGTTTTCGAGACTGTAATTACCACCGAAGGTCGCGTAATCCGGGGACAGCTCGTAGCCCAACAACTCCATTCCGTCGAAACGCGCCAGTGTCGCTGCTTGGTAATAAGCGAATGCCCGTTTGGTCGGCCACCATTTGGATTCGGCGTCGTGGCGCCACTGCCCGTACCACGTAGCCTTGTGTTGCAACTCGACGTTCTCGAAGTACGCCGGTGCCTCGTCGTACCGCTCTTCGCGCAGTAAGCGCCGCCCGAGCAAATTGCGCAGTTTCGCCGCCACCGGTAACTGCACATAGTTGTCGCGATCCTGCTGAGTCAGAGGGGGCGGTGCCGGCACTTGAGTGTCGACGTATTGCTTGAGCTCATCGACGGTCAACACCCGCTCGGCGACCGTGGCGGCGTCGAACCAGTAGATATCCTTACTGCGATAAAGCTGATCGAACGCTTGCAGGTAATCCCCGCGTTGCAACGCCAGGATCGCGCTTTCACCCTCGACCCGGCACTTGGGCTGAAGTGTTTCGAAGTCCCAGTCTGGCGTGCGCCGCTCGCCCCACGACTCATTCTGCGGGAAGGCCTGGGCAGCCTTGGCGTATGCCGCGGCAGCCGCGTTTTTATCGCCATCGCGCACGGCCAGTTTGGCCCGCAGCCACCACGCCAGTCCGCCATCACCGGCGTGTTCGAGGAACGCCTTGGCGCTGGCGTAATCACCCTGTTGATAATTCACCGCCGCCAGGCGATCCGCGTTATCGAGGCTGCCGCGGGTGCTGTTTTGCAGCAGTTTGATCAGTTTCAATTCGTTCGGCGGTTGATCACCGAATGACCAGCCCAGTCGGCTGATCAACGACGCGGTCACCAGTTGCTGCACTGGTTTGCCCTCGAGCAACACGGCCAGTTGATCCTCCGGCAGTGCCGCGAGGTCGGCTACCAGCAGTTTCAGCGAGGTGTAACCCACCGCCGAACCCTGCAGGTTTTGCGTGGCATAAAGTTCGATAGCGCGGTTCCAGTCGCCGGCCGTGCGGGCGACGCGGGCTTCTTCGCCGAGGCTGGCGACGCCCAGCTCCAGAGGGTCACTGAAGCCGTCGATGCTCAGTTGACGGGCCTGCTCGAAGGCCTTTGCCGATTGAGCCAACACGTCAGGGCCAGCGTCCGCTTCGGAACTCATGGCAAACAGCGCCCGACCTAGCGAATAAGCCGCCCACGTGCTGCGCAACACCCGTTGATCCGCCGGCAGTGCCAGCACCTTTTGGAAGTACTCGGCGGCCAGTCCATGATCGCCGGCATTGAATGCCACAGCGCCGGCCAGATAGAGCTTGAGCTCCGGCGGAAGGCTCGCGCCCTGACTCTCGACCTCCTGCGCATCGGTCAGGCTGCGCAACTGTTTCACCCGCGCTTGCTGCTCAGCCGTCAAACCGGATTGCTCAGCCTTATCCCGCTGTTCTGCGTAGTCGGGCGCCTCCATGTTATAGGCGGTTTCGGTGACGTTCTTCAGCCCGGCGACCGCATGCCCGAGGCGACTGATTTCAAACCTGAAATTTCCTTCCGGCAGTTCCGCCAGCGACTGACCGCGGTTGTCCAGCAGACGCATCGGGAAATCCGGCCCACAGGCCAGTGCCGAACCCAGCGGCAGGCTGAGGCTCAGGCAAAGCAGATGGCGGGGCCAGTTACGGGTCAACATTCGAACCTCCTTGATCAATATGCGCGCAACGAGCCCAACCCATGGCGCGCTGCCCGCCCGCCGGTATTCGACCGTCGCGCAGGCGGGTGAAGGTAAGCAGATCCGGCCGCTGTTGCAATGCATAACCGGCCAGCGCATCGGCACCGTCACAGCCCTGCACCGCGAGAGTCAGGCGTTCGGGCCAGGCGCTGTCGAGGTTGCCCTGATTGCTGAGGCTGATGTCGTAGAGATCGTTCTGCACCGAGAGTTTCAACGCCAGTCGACTGTCGAGGGCATCGCCGCGCGCCACGGCGCCCAGGGTCGTCAGGCTCCAGGCCCGGCGGTCGCTCGCCAGCGGCAAACGAAACCAGATCAGTCCTGCAAGATGAGCGGGCGGATCGTTGCGGAACTCGGTCGCGAGCCGACTCAGTTGCTGCGGGTCGGCCAGCAATTCCCGGCGCTTGCCGCCTCGTTCTATCGGCACTTCGCTTTCCACTACCGGCGCACTGCCCTCTCCCGGAAACAACGCCACGCCATAAGCCGGCAGCGCCAGATAGAAAGGTTTGGCAGCGATGCGGCTCCAGGCCTTGGTCCATTGCCTAGCCTGATCCGCGTCGAACAAGCCAAGACGCGGATCGCTCACCGCGTGTACCTGCAACACGCTGCTGTCGACTGTGGATAACAATGCCGGCAACTCGGGGCTGTCGAGCCAGGCCGGCAACGCGGTAATGCTCAACGGCAGAGAGGCAGGCAGAACTGCGCGCAGGTGCATAAGAAATTCGCGGTAGGCCGGTAGCCGAGCATTACCGGCATCGTGGTCGATTTCCACGCCGGAGAGATTCAACCCCTGCCCTTGCCAATCGCCGAGGACTTGCCGGATCTGCGCGGTGACTACGTCCCGATCCAGCGACTTGAGTTGGCCATCAAGACGAATCACCGCGATCAGTGGTCGCCCATCGCGTTTGAGCAGCGCCGGGTCAATCCGCGCCCGGCTCCAACCCGCCTCGGGGAATGCCTGCAAGGCCAGCACCCGCAGGGTGGAAAAGTCAGCGCGGCTGTCCCTCAGCGCTGATTCGTGGGCCGGTGTCCATTGCCGTTGCCAGACGTAAAGTTGCTGATCAAGCGGTGGCGCGTCCTGTCGTTCGCAACCGCTGAGCAACGCCATCATCGCCAGCAAACCGATCATGCGAATGAAAAAAACCATCAAAAGTCTTATCCCTGAAATGCAGAAAGGGCCTCTCAAGGCCCTTTTTCGCTCTGCTCGCTACCCTACTTAGCCAGTGGCTTGCGGGCAATGATCACCGGTGCTGAATCATCAAATATCCAATACCAAAGGTTGCGATCCCTGCGCCGGAATCGCACAGCAAATCAGCACCTGTCCGTCGTCCGGCACTTCGGCTGGCGGCTGTGGATAATTCACCTGCCCGCTGATCAGCCGGGTCTTGCAGGTCCCGCAGGAACCGCCGCGACAGCTGAATTCCGGGCGCAATCCACGGCTTTCCGCCAACTCCAGCAAACTGCCACCGTCCGGTTGCCAGCGCGCCTCTTTAGCCGAGCGCTGAAACACCACCGGCACCGAGGTGGTAGCAGCGGGCGGTTGCTCGATGACCACCGAGTCGGGGTCCGGCACTCGGCGCAAGGTCGAGGGGCCGAAGGTTTCGGCGTGAATCCTTGCATCACGGATGTGCAGTTCCCGCAGGCCGTCGTACAGCCCTTGGGTAAAACTGCCCGGACCGCATAGGACAAAATCCAGCTGATCGTAGTCCTCCACTTCAAGGAGGGTCTTGAGCAGCCCGGTGTCGATCCGCCCTGTCAGGTCAAAATCCTCACCCTCCAAGGCCCCGGCTTCCGGCTGACTCACCAGACGCAACACCCTGACCGCATCCCCTGTGTCCTCGAGCAAACGATCCAGCTCAGGACGAAACACTTGATCGGCCAACGTGCGCGAACTCTGGAAAAACCAGGTCGGCCGGATGCGGCGGGTGCGCAGGCCCTGGTAAACCACCTCGCGCAGCATCGACAGCAGCGGCGTGATGCCGACACCGGCAGCCAACAACACCAGCGGCCGACGCTCATTGGGCGCCACGGTGAAATGCCCCTGAGGCGCACGGGCCTCCAACAGATCACCGACGCGCACCTGTTCATGCAGGTGCGAAGACACCAAGCCTTCACGCTTCACACTGATGCGGAAAAAATCATCGGACGGCGCACTCGACAGGCTGTACGTGCGGATGTGCACCTCGCCGGCAATGTTGAAGCGCAGCGGCAAATGCTGTCCGGCCTGAAACACTGGCAACCCCGCGCCGTCGGCAGGTTCCAGATAGATCGAGCGGATGTTGTGGCTTTCCTCTTTAATGCGCGCCACCCGCAGCGGCCGCCAACGATCGCCCAAGGCCTGGGCTTGCAGACGGGCGTTGGCCTGCTCCCAGGTGCCGGTGAGCAAACTGGTGGGTGACACGCCGTCGAAGCGCCAGCGCAGAGCAAGCGCGGCGGGCCGAAGCACAACGCGTTCCACCTCGAATGTCCACAAGCGCTCGGCCCCTTGAAACGCCTCGACCTGCGGCCCTTCAAGAATGACTTCGGTGCGGCCGCTGAGGTGCAGCAGGTCTCCCGAATTGAAATCGATAAACAGCAAACCGGCCCGGGGATTGAGCAGCAGGTTGCCCAAGGTGTTGAAAAACAGGTTGCCGGCGAAATCCGGAATGGTCAGGCGATTGCCTTCTACCTGTACGAAACCGGCCTGGCCGCCGCGGTGGGAAACGTCCACCGAGCGCTGGCCATCAACGTCGACATAACTGGCGACAAAGAATGTATCGGCTCCCGCGATCAGGGATTTGGCCGCTTCATCCAGCCCGTTGAGGCGTTGCGCGATGCGAGTCGACGGCTCCGCCAACGGCACCGAGCGAAACTGCCGCAATTGGATGTATTGCGGGCAATTGCCGAAAGACTGTTCAACCGCCACATCGAAGCCGCTCGCCGTCATCGCGCCGACTCGGCCGTTGAGACGATTGCGGCGACGGGTGTGCAGTTCTATCCCCAGCAGGCCGATCGCCGAGCCGTCCGTTAATTGCGCCGGATCATCAGCCCCCGGCAGGCTGCTAAATTGCAGCGCACCCGGCGTTGGCGAGTGAGCGAAACCCGGTGGCCCTTCAAGAATGCTGGCCCAGGGATTACCGTCGGCATCCACCGCGCCGTACAGCATGAACGGCAATTGCTCATAAAACGTGCGGTGCTGATCCGGCATCTCGCGACGAATCACCTTACGACCGAGCACCTCCATTCGCTCGGCAATGCCCACATGAACCTGCAATTGTTTTTCGCCGGCGTGCCAGGGTGAACGATCCACAACGACTTCTCCCCTGCGCCATCGGCGCAGTGTGAACAACCCGACAATGACGGGCCGTAAGCATCAGGCGGTTTTTTGCAGACCGACCACAGTGCGCGGCATGCCGACAAACCCTGGCAAGGCTTCGATCCGTGCCAGCCAGGCGCGGATGTTCGCGTAGTCCTCCAGCGACACGTTGCCTTCTGGCGCATGGGCGATATAGCTGTAGGCAGAAACGTCGGCAATGGTTGGCTCGGCGCCAGCCAGATACGGCGTTGCGGCCAGTTCCTGATCGATCACTTTGAGCACGGTGTGGGAATAAGCGATCACTTCTTCAGCGTTGTAAGCCGCCCCAAACACCGTGATCAGCCTCGCCCTGGCGGGGCCAAAGGCAATCGGCCCTGCGGCAATCGACAACCAGCGCTGAACCTTGGCCGCCCCGACCGGATCGGTTGGCAGCCAACGTCCGTCGCCATACTTTTGCGCCAGATAAACCAGAATCGCGTTGGAATCGGCCAGCACCACGCCTTGATCATCGATGACCGGAACCTGGCCAAACGCATTGAGCGCGAGGAAGTCCGGCTGTTTGTGCGCGCCCTTGGCCAAGTCGACAAATACCAGCTCGGTGGGCAAATGCAGCAGGGACAGCATCAGCTCTACGCGGTGAGCGTGGCCGGAACGTGGGAAGTTGTAGAGTTTGATCGCTTGCATGGTCGACTCCGCTGGGTGGTGGCGCTGTTGAACAGTGTTCAGCACCGATGGGGCGCTATCTTCCACCCGCACCCAAAACAACAGAATAACCAGCCAACGCAATCCATTATTTCATCTGATGAAATAAACCCTCACGCCTGCAAGGACGGATGCTCACGCAGCGCGCTCACCGCAAAATCCACAAAACTGCGAATCCGCGCAGGGGCCTTGCGCCCGCCCTGATAGACCACATGGATAGGCAATGGCGGCAGTTCGAAGTCCGCCAGAACGATTTCCAGCTCACCGGAAGCGACTTTGCTCGCGACCTGATAAGACAGAACCCGGGTCAGCCCCAAGCCCAGGCACGCCGCCGTAATCGCCGCCTGATTGGCCGTCACCACCAGGCGCGGCGTGGGTCGAACAGTCAGCGGCTCTCCCCCTTCGAGGAACGGCCAGGTTCTCGACTGACCGATAGAAGACGTCGCAACAACCGGCACCTGAGCCAGATCCTGAGGATGTCGAGGTCGACCATGGGCCGTCAGGAACCCCGGCGAGCCGCAAATCACCCGCCGAACCTCACCCACGCGAATCGCATGCTGATTACTGTCGGGCAACTCACCTATACGCACAGCGACATCGATGCCCTCCTCGACCATGCTGACCACTCGATCGACCAGCAACCCATTGATGCTGACTTCAGGAAACTGCGTCAGATAATTCACCATTACAGGCGTGACAAACAGCTCACCGAACAACACCGGCGCAGTAATCGTCAGTTGCCCACGCGGTTGGGTATGACTGCCCGCCGCCGAATCCTCGGCTTCCTGCACCTCGGCGAGAATCCTCCGACAGTCTTCCAGGTAACGCTGACCCGCCTCACTCAAATGCACACTGCGGGTAGTTCGCGTCAGCAGCACCGTGCCGATGCGTTTCTCCAGCGCTGCTACCGCACGGGTGACGCTAGCAGCCGACAGGCCCAAACGCCGCGCCGCCGCCGAGAAGCCTTGGTCTTGGGCGACGGCAGCGAAGACCTGCATTTCCTGGAATCGGTCCATGGGCGTGTCCTCAATTCAGATAAAAAAAATCGCAACCGAAGGCTGCGATTTTTAATGTTTCCATCACCTGTGGATAACTTATTCCACCGTCACCGACTTCGCCAGGTTACGCGGCTGGTCAACGTCGGTGCCTTTCAACACGGCAACGTAATACGAGAGCAACTGCAGCGGAATGGTGTAGAGGATCGGCGACAGGATGTCGTGGATGTGCGGCATTTGCACAACATGAGTGCCTTCGCCATTGGTCATGCCAGCTTGTTCGTCTGCGAAGACAATCAGCTCGCCGCCACGGGCGCGGACTTCCTGGAGGTTGGATTTCAACTTCTCCAGCAGCTCGTTGTTTGGTGCCACGGTGACCACTGGCATGTCGTTATCCACAAGCGCCAACGGGCCGTGTTTCAGCTCGCCGGCCGGATAGGCTTCGGCGTGGATGTAGGAGATTTCCTTGAGCTTGAGCGCCCCTTCCATTGCCACCGGGAATTGCGCACCACGACCGAGGAACAGGGTGTGGTTTTTCTCGGCGAACAGCTCGGCGATTTTTTCGACGGTACCGTCCATGGCCAAGGCTTCGCCGAGGCGGGTTGGCAGGCGACGCAACTCTTCGACCAACGTGGCTTCGATGCCGTTGGCCAACGTCCCGCGAACCTGGCCCAGGGACAAGGTCAGCAACAGCAGACCGACCAATTGAGTGGTGAACGCTTTGGTCGAAGCCACACCGATTTCGCGACCGGCCTGGGTCAGCAAAGTCAGGTCGGATTCACGCACCAATGAGCTGATGCCGACGTTGCAAATCGCCAGGCTCGCGAGATAACCCAACTCTTTGGCGTTACGCAGTGCAGCCAGGGTGTCGGCGGTTTCGCCGGACTGGGAAATGGTCACGAATAACGTGTCGGCCTGTACCACTACCTTGCGGTAGCGGAACTCGCTGGCGACTTCGACCTGGCACGGGATGCCGGCCAGTTCTTCGAGCCAGTAACGAGCAACCATACCGGCGTGGTAGCTGGTACCGCACGCGACAATCTGCACGTTACGCACTTTGGCGAACAGCTCGGCTGCCTGTGGACCGAACGCTTCCACCAGCACTTGATTGTGGCTGATGCGACCTTCCAGGGTGCGCTGCACCACCACCGGTTGCTCATGAATTTCCTTGAGCATGTAGTGGCGGAATTCCCCTTTTTCAGCGGCTTCGGCGCCATCGCGGTACTGCACCGACTCACGCTCGACCACTTGGCCGCTCACGTCCCAGATCTGCACGCTGTCGCGGCGAATTTCGGCGATATCGCCTTCTTCCAGGTACATGAAGCGATCAGTGACCTGACGCAAGGCCAACTGATCGGAAGCCAGGAAGTTTTCACCCATGCCCAAACCGATGACCAGCGGGCTGCCGCTACGCGCGGCGACCAGACGATCCGGTTGCCGAGCACTGATCACCGCCAGACCGTAAGCACCGTGCAACTCTTTGACAGTAGCCTTCAGGGCCACGGTCAGATCCGGCAGATCCTTGAGTTTGTGGTGCAACAGGTGAGCAATGACTTCGGTGTCAGTGTCCGAGGTGAACACGTAACCCAAGGCTTTCAGTTGATCGCGCAGGGCGTCGTGGTTCTCGATGATGCCGTTGTGCACCACCGCCAGATCATCGGAAAAATGCGGGTGAGCGTTGCGCTCGCACGGCGCACCGTGGGTGGCCCAGCGGGTGTGGGCAATACCCAGGCGGCCGACCAGCGGCTCTTCAGCCAGCGCCAGTTCCAATTCACTGACCTTGCCCGGGCGACGCAGGCGCACAAGCTGTTCGTCATTGGTGTAGATCGCCACCCCTGCACTGTCATAGCCACGGTATTCCAGGCGTTTCAAGCCTTCGAGCAGGATGGCGGTAATGTTACGTTCTGCGACTGCGCCGACAATTCCACACATGCTATTTCTCCTGACTGACAGCCGCGAGGATCAAGTTGATTCCGCGGGCCTGTATCTGATCCCGTGCCTCGAGCGGCAGGCGATCATCGGTTATAAGGGTATGGACGCTGCTCCAGGGCAGCTCCAGGTTGGGAATCTTGCGGCCGATCTTGTCGGCCTCCACCATGACAACCACTTCCCGGGCGACTTCTGCCATGACCCGGCTCAGCCCAAGCAGTTCGTTGAAGGTGGTGGTGCCGCGAACCAGGTCGATGCCATCGGCACCGATGAACAACTGGTCGAAATCGTATGAGCGTAGTACCTGCTCGGCCACCTGCCCCTGAAAAGACTCGGAGTGCGGGTCCCAAGTGCCGCCGGTCATCAACAGGACCGGCTCATGCTCAAGTTCGCACAAGGCATTAGCGACGTGCAGGGAGTTGGTCATCACGACCAGGCCCGGCTGCTGGCCGAGTTCCGGAATCATCGCCGCCGTGGTGCTGCCGCTGTCGATGATGATCCGCGCATGCTCGCGAATCCGCCCAACGGCGGCGCGAGCGATGGCTTGCTTGTATTTGGATATCGGCTGACCGAGGTCGGCTACGAGTTCTTGAGGCAAGGTGATCGCTCCGCCATAACGGCGCAGCAGCAAACCGTTGCTCTCAAGCGCGGCGAGATCTTTGCGGATCGTGACTTCCGACGTTTCGAAGCGCTTGGCCAGCTCATCCACACTGACTTCGCCCTGCTCATTGAGCAAGGCGAGGATGTTGTGACGGCGTTGAGGTGTATTGCGTTTCGACATGGCTTAAGTTTCGATTCGAAAGATAGCGGAAGCAATCAAAACCTATTGGCGAAACAACGTCAAGCGCGGGGCGATAAAAAGACCTGCGGATAAAAGCATCGCGGGCAAGCCCTCTCCCACAGGTTTTGCGAGATCCATGTGGGAGCGGGCTTGCCCGCGAATTCGATGGTGCTGCCTGTGAATAACTTAAGCAGGTCACAAATATGTGGATAACTCAGCTTTTCTTAATCTTCTCCGGTCTTTTCCAACCATCGATATTCTTCTGCCGTGCACGACCCACGGCCAACTGCAAGTTATCCACATTCTGCGTAATGGTCGAACCCGCCGCCGTGGTCGCACCCGAAGAGATATCCACAGGCGCAACCAACGAGTTGTTGGAACCGATGAACACATCTTCACCCAGCACGGTTTTCCACTTATTGGCACCGTCGTAGTTGCAGGTGATGGTGCCCGCACCGATGTTGGTACGCGCGCCAATCTCTGCATCGCCCAGATAGGTCAGATGACCGGCCTTGGCACCTTCGCCCAGGTGAGCGTTTTTCAACTCGACAAAGTTACCCACATGGGCACGAGCTTCCAGCACAGTACCTGGACGCAAACGCGCGAACGGGCCGGCGTCGCTGCCTTCACCGAGCACCGCGCCATCGATGTGGCTGTTAGCCTTGATCACCACACCTTTGCGCAAGGTGCTGTCCTTGATTACGCAGTTCGGGCCGATCACCACGTCATCCTCGATAACGACCTTGCCTTCGAGGATCACGTTGATGTCGATCAGCACGTCGCGGCCGACGGTGATTTCACCGCGTACATCGAAACGAGCAGGATCACGCAGGGTCACGCCCTCAGCCATCAACCGACGACCAGCGCGCAGTTGATAGTGGCGCTCAAGCTCGGAAAGCTGCTTGCGGTCGTTGGCGCCCTGCACTTCCATGGCGTCATGCGGTTGCTCGGTGGCCACCACCAGACCGTCACTGACTGCCATCTCGATCACGTCGGTCAGGTAGTACTCGCCCTGAGCGTTGTTGTTCGAAAGACGGCTCATCCAGCCAGCCAATTGCGCGAACGGCAGGGCCAGAATGCCGGTGTTGCCTTCAGTGATCGCACGTTCGGTTTCGTTGGCGTCTTTCTGCTCGACGATGGCCGTCACTTTGCCGTCAGCGTTGCGGACAATGCGGCCATAGCCCGTCGGATCATCCAGTTCTACTGTCAACAAACCCAATTGCTGCGGCGCTACTTGCTTGAGCAGACGTTGCAGGGTCTCGACTTCGATCAATGGCACGTCGCCATAAAGAATCAGGACGGTGTCGGACTCAATGAAAGGCACCGCTTGAGCAACGGCGTGGCCAGTCCCAAGCTGTTTGTCCTGCAGGACGAAATTCAGATCATCAGCGGCCAGACGCTCGCGCACGGCATCGGCGCCATGGCCGATCACCACGTGGATGCGTTGTGGATCAAGTTGCCGGGCGCTGTGGATAACATGGCCTAGCATCGAGTTGCCGGCAATCGGATGCAGCACTTTCGGCAGTGCCGAACGCATGCGAGTGCCTTGACCAGCAGCGAGAATAACGATTTCTAAAGACATGACTGGCTACCAATCCTGGGTGGTCAGCGGCTGCGACCAGGTTTTGAATTCTAAAAAGAAAAAAGGGTAGCCGAGGCTACCCTTTTTAATCAATCGCACAACAAGCGGTGGCCTATTAGTGGCCGAACTTCTTGCGGATCTGCTGGACGGTGCGCAGCTGAGCTGCAGCCTCGGCCAGACGTGCGGCAGCAGAACCGTAATCGAATTCTGCACCTCGTTCATGCAAGGCCTTCTCGGCAGCCTTAACGGCTTCCTGAGCGGAGGCTTCGTCCAGGTCGGCAGCACGTTGCACAGTGTCGGCAAGTACCTTGACCATGTTCGGCTGAACCTCGAGGAAACCGCCGGAGATGTAATACACCTCCTCTTCCCCGCCCTGCTTGATCAGGCGGATAGGACCCGGCTTGAGATTAGTGATCAGCGGCGCGTGACCCAGGGCGATACCAAGATCACCCAGTGCACCGTGCGCAACCACCATCTCGACCAGGCCGGAAAAGATTTCCCCTTCCGCGCTGACGATATCGCAATGGACTGTCATAGCCATCTGATTGCCTCAACCTAAATTAGCGCCCGTTGCCGGGCGCCGGGATTACAGTTTCTTGGCTTTCTCGATCGCTTCTTCGATGCCGCCGACCATGTAGAACGCTTGTTCTGGCAGGTGGTCGTAGTCACCGTTGAGGATGCCTTTGAAGCCAGCAATGGTGTCTTTCAGGGAAACGTATTTACCCGAAGCACCGGTGAAGACTTCAGCCACGAAGAACGGCTGCGACAAGAAACGCTGGATCTTACGAGCACGGTTTACCAACTGCTTGTCGGCTTCCGACAGCTCGTCCATACCCAGGATCGCAATGATGTCCTTCAGTTCCTTGTAACGCTGCAGAACATACTGTACGCCGCGAGCGGTGTCGTAGTGGTCCTGGCCGATTACGTTCGGGTCCAGCTGGCGCGAAGTCGAGTCGAGTGGATCGACCGCTGGGTAGATACCCAGGGAAGCGATGTCACGGGACAGAACGACGGTGGCGTCCAAGTGGGCGAAAGTGGTCGCTGGCGACGGGTCAGTCAAGTCATCCGCAGGTACGTATACCGCTTGGATCGAGGTGATCGAACCGTTTTTGGTCGAAGTGATACGCTCTTGCAGAGTACCCATCTCTTCGGCCAGGGTCGGCTGGTAACCTACTGCGGAAGGCATACGGCCCAGCAGTGCGGATACTTCAGTACCGGCCAGGGTGTAACGATAGATGTTGTCGACGAACAGCAGAACGTCGTTACCTTCGTCACGGAACTTCTCGGCCATGGTCAGGCCGGTCAGTGCTACGCGCAGACGGTTACCCGGCGGCTCGTTCATCTGACCGTAAACCAGTGCCACTTTGTCCAGAACGTTGGAATCCTTCATCTCGTGGTAGAAGTCGTTACCCTCACGAGTACGCTCACCCACACCGGCGAACACGGAATAACCGCTGTGCTCGATGGCGATGTTACGGATCAGTTCCATCATGTTTACGGTTTTGCCTACACCGGCACCACCGAACAGACCGACTTTACCACCCTTGGCGAACGGGCAAACCAGGTCGATAACCTTGATGCCGGTTTCCAGCAGGTCGTTGCCGCCCGCTTGTTCAGCGAAGGTTGGCGCAGGACGGTGAATGCCCCAGCGCTCTTCGGTGTCGATCGGGCCAGCTTCGTCGATCGGATTGCCCAGTACGTCCATGATCCGGCCCAGGGTCGCTTTACCGACCGGTACGGAGATGGCTGCGCCAGAATCCTTGACTTCCAGACCGCGCTTCAAGCCTTCGGTGGAACCCATCGCAATGGTACGAACCACGCCGTCGCCCAGCTGTTGCTGAACTTCGAGAGTAGTCCCGGCCGCGCTTTGTACCAACAACGCGTTGTAGATGCTCGGTACGCTGTCGCGTGGAAATTCCACGTCGATAACGGCGCCGATGATTTGAACGATACGTCCGCTACTCATAGCTGGATCCTCTGAATATTTGAACCGTTAAACCGCGGCAGCGCCGCCGACGATTTCCGAGATCTCTTGGGTGATCGCAGCCTGACGCGCCTTGTTGTAGACCAGCTGCAAATCGCTGATCAAATCACCGGCGTTGTCGGTAGCGTTCTTCATCGCGATCATCCGCGCAGCTTGTTCAGCCGCGTTGTTCTCGACCACCGCCTGGTAGACCTGCGACTCGACGTAACGGACCATCAAGCCGTCAAGCAGCTCTTTGGCATCCGGTTCGTAGAGATAGTCCCAGTGATGCTTGAGCGATTTATCCGCGGTCGCCTCCAGTGGAATCAACTGCTCCACAGTAGGCTGTTGCGTCATGGTGTTGATGAACTTGTTGGACACCACGGACAGGCGATCAATACGGCCGTCCAGGTAGGCATCCAGCATCACCTTGACGCTGCCAATCAGATCATTGATCGACGGCTCTTCGCCCAGGTGGCTGATAGCTGCAACGACGTTGCCGCCGAAGTTGCGGAAGAAAGCCGCACCCTTGCTACCAACAACACACAGGTCGATCTCGACGCCGTTTTCGCGGTTTACCGCCATGTCCTTGACCAGGGCCTTGAACAGGTTGGTGTTCAAGCCACCACACAGACCACGGTCACTGCTCACTACGACATAACCGACGCGCTTGATTTCACGCTCGATCATGAAGGGGTGGCGATATTCCGGGTTGGCGTTGGCCAAATGACCAATAACCTGGCGGATGCGCTCCGCGTAAGGACGGCTAGCAGCCATGCGCATTTGTGCCTTGCGCATTTTACTGACCGCCACTTTTTCCATGGCGCTGGTAATCTTTTGCGTGCTTTTGATGCTCGCAATCTTACTGCGAATCTCTTTTGCGCCTGCCATGTAACACCTATCAGGTTAGCAAGCGGGAGCCTTGCGGCTCCCGCTGCGGCTTACCAGGTTTGGGTGGCCTTGAACTTCTCGATACCGGCTTTCATGCCAGCGTCGATTTCGTCATTGAAGTCACCCTTCACGTTGATCTTCGCCATCAAATCGGCGTGATCGCGGTTGAAGAAAGCAATCAGCGCTTGTTCGAAGCTGCCGATCTTGGCGATTTCAACGTCAGTCAGGAACCCACGCTCAGCGGCATACAGCGACAGCGCCATGTCAGCGATCGACATTGGTGCGTATTGCTTCTGCTTCATCAGCTCGGTAACGCGCTGACCATGCTCAAGTTGCTTACGGGTCGCTTCGTCCAGGTCAGAAGCGAACTGGGCGAATGCCGCCAGTTCACGGTACTGAGCCAGAGCGGTACGGATACCACCGGAGAGCTTCTTGATGATCTTGGTCTGAGCGGCACCACCCACACGGGATACCGAAACACCGGCGTTCACAGCAGGACGGATCCCGGAGTTGAACATGGCCGATTCCAGGAAGATCTGACCGTCGGTGATGGAAATCACGTTGGTCGGAACGAACGCGGAAACGTCGCCAGCCTGGGTTTCGATGATCGGCAGTGCGGTCAGGGAACCGGTTTTGCCGGTCACTGCGCCGTTGGTGAACTTCTCTACGTACTCTTCCGAAACGCGGGATGCGCGCTCCAGCAGACGGGAGTGGAGATAGAACACGTCGCCTGGGTAAGCTTCACGGCCTGGTGGACGGCGCAGCAGCAGGGAAATCTGGCGGTAAGCCACTGCTTGCTTGGACAGATCGTCATAAACGATCAGTGCGTCTTCACCGCGGTCGCGGAAGAATTCACCCATGGTGCAACCGGAGTACGGTGCCAGGAACTGCAGTGCTGCAGATTCCGAAGCGCTCGCAGCCACGACGATGGTGTTAGCCAGTGCGCCGTTTTCTTCCAACTTGCGAACCACGTTGGCGATGGTCGATTGTTTCTGACCGATCGCTACGTAGACGCAGAAAATGCCGCTGTTTTTCTGGTTGATGATCGCGTCGATCGCCAGAGCGGTTTTACCGATCTGACGGTCACCGATGATCAGCTCACGCTGGCCACGGCCGACAGGGATCATGGCATCGACAGCCTTGTAGCCAGTCTGTACAGGCTGGTCTACCGACTTACGCCAGATCACGCCCGGAGCAACTTTCTCGACCGCATCGGTCTCGGTGTTGTTCAGCGGACCTTTGCCGTCAACTGGGTTACCCAGTGCGTCGACTACGCGACCCAGCAGTTCCTTACCAACCGGAACTTCGAGGATGCGGCCAGTGCACTTGGCGCTCATGCCTTCAGCCAGAGACTGGTAGGAGCCCAATACAACGGCACCTACGGAGTCTTGCTCCAGGTTGAGAGCCATACCGAAGACGCCGCCCGGAAACTCGATCATCTCGCCGTACATGACGTCGGCCAGACCGTGAATCCGCACGATACCGTCAGATACGCTGACGACAGTGCCTTCGTTACGGGCTTGGGAGGTCACATCGAGCTTGTCGATGCGGCCCTTGATAATTTCACTTATTTCGGAAGGATTGAGTTGCTGCATTGCTCTGCTGCCCCTTCAAACTCAAGATTTCAATGCTTCGGCAAGGTTTGCGAGTTTTCCGCGAACCGAGCCATCGATTACCAGGTCGCCGGCGCGGATGACAATGCCCCCAATAAGGGATTTGTCTTCCTCGACTTGCAGGCGCACTTCCCGGTTGAGTCGTGCACTGAGAACCTTGGCGAGTTTGTCTTGCTGTTCTTGGTTCAATGCAAAAGCACTGGTGACTTCAACGTCTACCGATTTCTCTTGTTCGGCCTTGTACAGGTCAAACAGAGCGGCGATCTCCGGCAACAGCGGGAGACGGTCGTTTTCGGAAACGACGTTAATGAAGTTCTGTACCTTCACATCAAACTTGTCGCCGCACACGTCAATAAACGTGGCGGCCTTGTCTGCGCTCGTCAGTCGCGGGGCCTTGAGCACGCGCTGCATGGTGTCATCTTGCGACACTGCTGCAGCCAGGCCGAGCATGGCTGACCAAGAGGCCAGTTGCTGGTGGGCCTGGGCGTGCTCGAAGGCTGCCTTAGCGTAAGGTCGGGCCAACGTGGTCAATTCTGCCATGATCGCCCTCGCTTAAATTTCAGCAGCCAGTTTGTTTACCAGCTCCGCGTGCGCGTTTTGATCGATTGTGGCACCCAGGATCTTCTCGGCGCCGCCAACGGCCAGAGCACCCAATTGGGCACGCAGCGCGTCTTTGACACTGTTCAGTTCCTGCTCGATCTCGGCCTGAGCCTGAACCTTCACACGGTCAGCGTCGATACGGGCTTTTTCAACAGCCTCTTCAACGATCTGGTTACCGCGTTTCTTGGCTTGCTCAATGATTTCAGCTGCCTGAGCTTTTGCTTCGCGCAGTTGATGACCCGCTTTCTCTTGGGCCAACTCCAGGTCGCGAGCTGCTCGGCTGGCAGCATCCAGTCCATCCGCGATCTTCTTCTGACGTTCGTGCAAAGCCGCGATGACCGGAGGCCACACGAACTTCATGCAAAACAGTACAAAAATGAAGAACGCAACGGACTGGCCAATCAGGGTTGCATTAATGTTCACGCCAACACCTCGCTCGTTCGTTGCACATCACACCAATTACTCGAAGGTTCGAGCAATCAGCCAGCGAGTTGACCAACGAATGGGTTCGCGAAGGTGAAGAACAGAGCGATACCAACACCGATCATGGTTACGGCGTCGAGCAGACCGGCAACGATGAACATTTTGACTTGCAGCATTGGAACCATCTCTGGCTGACGCGCTGCGCCTTCCAGGAACTTGCCGCCCAACAGGCCGAAACCAATTGCGGTACCCAGTGCGCCCAGGCCGATCAACAGTGCAACAGCGATAGCGGTTAGACCAACTACAGTTTCCATCTTTCCTCCCGACTTTTACGTCGTATGGTTTAGGTTTTTTAGATTTTAAAGCGGTAAAACAAATCGTTTCATAGCCCTGTTCGGGCATCCACTCGTTTGACCGAGTGGGACATCAGACTAGTCGAGACTGGTCTTAATGGTTCTCTTCGTGCGCCATCGACAAGTAAACGATGGTCAGCATCATGAAGATAAACGCCTGCAGGGTGATGATCAGGATGTGGAACACAGCCCACGCCCACTGCAGAACTACGCCCAGGCCGCTAAGCCAGAGCAGACCACTGCCGAACATCACAGCGATCAGAATGAAGACCAGTTCGCCGGCGTACATGTTGCCGAACAGACGCAGTGCCAGAGAGATTGGCTTGGCGATCAGTGTCACGAACTCCAGCAGGAAGTTCACCGGGATCAGCAGGGCTTGAACGAAGATGTTCTTGCTGCCGAAAGGGTGCAGGGTCAGTTCGCCGATGAAGCCGCCGATGCCCTTGACCTTGATGCTGTAGAAAATGATCAACGCGAACACCGACAGGGCCATGCCCAGGGTAGCGTTCGGGTCAGTGGTCGATACGGCACGGAACGGAATGTGCGAATCGCCAGTGATCAGGATGGCCAGCTGAGGAATCCAGTCGACCGGGATCAGGTCGACGGCGTTCATCAGGAAGACCCAGACGAAGATGGTCAGTGCCAACGGTGCAATCACCGGGCTACGGCCATGGAAGCTGTCTTTCACGCTGCCATCGACGAATTCGACCAATACTTCAACGAAGTTCTGCAAAGCACCAGGCTGACCGGAAGTCGCCTTCTTTGCCGCCATGCGGAAAAGAAGAACGAAGATCAGACCCAACGCGACCGACCAGCCGAGAGTATCGACGTGGAAAGCCCAGAAGCCCATTTCCTTGGCTTCTGCTGCGGTGTGGGCAAAACCCCACCCGCCAGTTGGGTGCTGACCGAAGGTCAGGTTCTGCAAGTGGTGCTGGATATAGCCCGAAGCGGTTGTCTCTGCCATGGTTGCCTCAAACGCCCTAAGGTCTCGAAAGTCTTGTTCTCATCAGCAGGGGCGCGAACCAGCTGACCAGTTGGGTCAACACGAAGACGCCGAATACAGCTAGCGGCGCCAATGGCTTCACACCTGCGAACGTCAATGCAAAGAGCACTGCCGTCAAAATCAGTTTGCCCGCCTCGCCGGCATAAAAAGACCGGACGATGGCTTGAGCTGCTCGGGCGCCGGAAAACCGAAATGCCCTGTGAGCGAAATAAACATTGGGTAGCAAGGCTATCAGGCCTCCGCAGAGTCCCGAGTACCCGGCTACGACTCCATGCCAGTACCAAAGCGCCAAAGCGGCCAGTACCAAAACGACAAATTGAGCCAGTAGGACCGGAAAAACTGCCAGGCGATGGAACGGCAAGCGGTTTGGCGTGCGGCTCTCCATCGTTTTTGCTCCCCAATGATCGGCTGCCGGAATTCAATAACTTGGCATAATTTGTGCCGACAAAATGCGCGCAGAGTATAGGGGCGGTTCTGCCCCTATTCAACTGTCAGGTAGTATTTCCGACTGCACGCTACATGAGGAAATGTTTCAGCGAATGTGCGCAAGTACACCTTGAAGCTCGTCGAGGGAGTTGTAACCGATCACCAACTGCCCCTTCCCCTTTTTTCCGTGGCGAATCTGCACCGCAGAGCCTAGGCGCTCAGCCAGACGCTGTTCGAGTCGAGCGATATCCGGGTCCGGCTTTACCGGTTCAGCAGGTTCCTGTTTACCGCTCAACCACTGGCGAACCAGTGCTTCAGTCTGGCGAACGGTCAGCCCCCGTGCGACAACGTGTCGCGCCCCTTCAACCTGTTGATTTTCCGGTAAACCGAGCAAAGCACGGGCATGACCCATTTCCAGGTCGCCGTGGGACAGCATGGTTTTGATGACTTCCGGCAACGCGATCAAGCGTAGCAGGTTGGCCACAGTCACGCGGGATTTGCCCACGGCTTCGGCCACTTGTTGCTGAGTCAGCTGGAATTCCTGCTGCAAACGCTGCAACGCAACCGCTTCTTCGATCGGATTGAGGTCTTCACGCTGGATGTTCTCGATCAGCGCCATGGCGATCGCGGTTTCATCCGGCACATCGCGAACCATCGCCGGGATGGTTTCCTGACCCGCTTGCTGGCTGGCGCGCCAGCGGCGTTCGCCGGCGATGATTTCAAAGCGACCGCTGCCAATCGGACGAACCACGATCGGTTGCATCACACCTTGAGCCTTGATCGACTGTGCCAGTTCTTCCAGCGCCTGAGGATCCATATCCCGGCGCGGCTGATACTTGCCGCGCTGGATCAGGTCCAGGGGCAGGTGCTGCAGCTCACGCTGATCGGCCTGCACCGCTTGTTCTTCCAGCGAGCTGACAGTCGGACCGCTCAGCAGTGCATCCAGTCCACGTCCGAGACCTCGTTTCTTGACGGCCATGGGGATTCCTTAAGTTGCCTGAGCAGCGGCAGTGCGTGAGTTTTTGCGTTGACGACGAACCATCTCGCCCGCCAATGCCAGATAGGCAATGGCGCCCCGGGATGATTTGTCGTACGCCAGCGCCGGCATGCCATAGCTTGGTGCTTCAGCCAGGCGGATGTTGCGCGGAATCACCGTGTCGTAGAGCTGCTCGCCGAAATGTTCCTTGAGCTGCGCCGAAACATCGTTCATCAGGCTCAGGCGCGGGTCATACATGGTCCGCAACAGGCCTTCGACTTTCAGGTTCGGGTTCAGCAACTCGGCGATACGCTTGATGTTATCCACAAGGTCGCTCAAGCCTTCGAGCGCGAAGTACTCGCACTGCATGGGGATAATCACCCCATCAGCGGCGACCAAAGCGTTCAGTGTGAGCATCGACAACGACGGCGGACAGTCGATCAAAATGTAATCGTAGTTTTCACGGATCGGTGCCAACGCACTGCGCAGGCGGCTTTCCTTCATCTGCATTTCCAGCAGAACCACTTCGGCCGCGGTCAGGTCGCGGTTGGCCGGCAGCAGTTGGTAACCACCGTGCTCGGAGTAGTGCATGGCCTGGGCCAGATCGCACTCGCCGATCAGCAGGTCGTAGACCGAGTTTTCCAGGCCGTGTTTATCCACACCGCTACCCATGGTGGCGTTGCCCTGTGGATCGAGATCGATCAACAGCACCCGACGCTTGGTAGCGACCAGGGAAGCTGCGAGGTTGATGCAGGTGGTGGTCTTGCCCACACCACCCTTTTGGTTCGCTATCGCGAATACCTTAGCCATTCTTGCTTGTGTTCCCAATCATGCCGTGCGGCGCAGTATCAGCAGATGGCGTTGGCCTTGGCAACCGGGTACGGCCAGGGCGTGTTCGCTATCGAGGTGGAAGTCTGCCGGCAATGCTACCAGCTCATCGGCGGGATGAACGCCCTTCATTGCCAGCCAACGTGTTTCGGTGTCGCCGAGGTGGCGAGTCCAGTTGCTGAAATTCTCCATGCTGCTGAAGGCCCGGGAAATGATCCCGTTGAAGGGCTGAGCAGGTTGAAAAGCTTCGACGCGACTGTGGATAACTTGCAGGTTATCCAGTTTGAGTTCGAGTTTGACCTGAGTCAGGAAGCGGGTTTTCTTGCCGTTGCTGTCCAGGCAAGTCACCTGGGACTCTGGAAACAGGATGGCCAGCGGAATACCCGGCATGCCCCCACCGCTGCCAACATCCAGCCAGCGGCCGTTTTCGACGAACGACATCACGCTCAAACTATCGAGCAAGTGACGGGAAACCATTTCATCCGGATCGCGTACGGCGGTCAGGTTGTAAGCCTTGTTCCATTTTATCAACAGGGCCAGGTAACCCAGCAGCTGAGCATGCTGGGTTTCTGTCAGCGTGACACCAAGCTGGCGAGCACCTGTGGATAACTCTTCTGCGTGTTGCGAGGTGACCAACGAACTCAAGCGCTTTGCTCCAACTGACGGCCCGCGCCGCGTTTTTTCAAATGAATCATCAACAGCGAAATCGCTGCCGGCGTCACACCCGGGATGCGCGACGCCTGGCCCAAAGTCTCTGGACGGGTCGCACCGAGCTTGCTCTGGATCTCTTTGGAGAGACCGGAAATATTCGTGTAATCGATATCCACAGGCAGTTTTGTGTCTTCGCTGGCCCGCAGACGAGCGATTTCATCCTGCTGGCGATCGATGTAGCCGGCGTATTTGGTCTTGATTTCGACCTGCTCGGCGACTTGTGGATCTTCTGCGCCGCCACCGGTCACGGCGATCAGACCAGCGTAGTCGATTTCCGGACGGCTCAGCAGGTTGAGCAAGTTGTATTCGTGGGTCAGCGGCGTGCCGAACTTCTCGGAAATCGCATCGCCTTGTTCGGTGCCCGGGCGAACCCAGGTACTTTTCAGGCGTTGCTCTTCCAGCGTGATGCTTTCGCGTTTGGTGCAGAACGCAGCCCAACGCGCGTCATCCACCAGACCCAGTTCGCGACCTTTTTCGGTCAAGCGCAGGTCGGCGTTGTCTTCGCGCAGGATCAGGCGGTATTCGGCGCGGGATGTGAACATCCGATACGGTTCCTGGGTACCCAGGGTAATCAGGTCGTCGACCAATACGCCGATGTACGCTTCGTCGCGACGCGGACACCAGGCATCTTTGCCCTGAGCCCGCAGTGCGGCGTTGGCCCCGGCCAGCAAACCCTGGGCGCCGGCTTCTTCGTAACCGGTGGTGCCGTTGATTTGCCCGGCGAAGAACAGACCGCCGATGACTTTGGTTTCCAGGTTGTACTTCAGGTCACGCGGGTCAAAGTAATCGTATTCGATGGCGTAACCCGGACGAACGATGTGCGCGTTTTCCATGCCGCGAATCGATTGCACGATCTGCAGTTGCACGTCGAATGGCAGCGATGTGGATATCCCGTTCGGGTACAGCTCGTTAGTCGTCAGGCCTTCCGGTTCGATGAAGACCTGATGGCTGTCCTTGTCGGCAAAGCGATGGATCTTGTCTTCGATCGACGGGCAGTACCGCGGACCGATGCCTTCGATCAACCCGGCATCGGAATACATCGGCGACCGATCCAGGTTGGCGGCAATGATTTCGTGGGTGCGGGCGTTGGTGTGGGTAATCCAGCAGCTGACCTGTTTCGGATGCTGCTCTTTGGAACCCATGAACGACATCACCGGGATCGGTGTATCACCGGCTTGCTCGGTCATCACCGAGAAATCCACAGAACGACCGTCGATACGCGGCGGCGTACCGGTTTTCAGGCGACCGACGCGCAATGGCAATTCACGCAAACGGTGAGCCAGAGCGATCGACGGCGGATCACCGGCACGGCCACCGGAGAAATTCTGCATTCCGATGTGGATAAGTCCACCGAGGAAGGTGCCAGTGGTCAACACCACGGAATCCGCGAAGAAACGCAGGCCCATTTGGGTGACAACACCGCGCACTTGTTCCTGCTCGACGATCAGGTCGTCGGCAGCCTGTTGAAATATCCACAGGTTCGGCTGGTTTTCGAGAATTTCGCGGACAGCGGCTTTGTACAAAACCCGATCAGCCTGAGCGCGGGTTGCCCGCACGGCCGGGCCTTTGCGGCTGTTCAATACGCGAAACTGAATACCACCTTTATCGGTAGCCATGGCCATCGCGCCGCCGAGGGCATCGATTTCCTTGACCAGATGGCTTTTGCCGATCCCACCGATAGCGGGGTTGCAACTCATGGCACCGAGGGTTTCCACGTTATGCGTCAGCAACAGGGTTTTTGCACCCATGCGTGCTGAGGCCAGTGCTGCCTCGGTACCGGCATGACCGCCGCCGATGACGATCACTTCAAAACGGGAAGGGAAATCCACCACGCACCTCGTGCCTGCTTCAGTTAGGTAATCCGGAATAGGTTGGTCTCAGGTTTTTGGACCTGGTCGGCAAGTATAGGGACTTCGCCCTTCCTAAAGAACCCTTTGCACAAAATTTAACCAGCTGTGGAGAAGTCGCGGTTATAGAAATTAAAAAGAGAGAAATTTATTAAATCTTTGTTTTTATGTTTATTTCTACTGAGCCACCTTTCTGTGGATAGATCTCTACAAGCCTCTATATTCAATGTGTACAGAGATTCAAAACCCTGTGGTCATGTACCAATGAGGCCCTTGGATAACCGGTTTAAGCCTGTGGATGAAAGGGGTGCTTATCCACAGGGGCGGTTATCTTCAGTTTTGAGGCCCTGTTATCAACTGCCCTTAGTGGCAGTTATTCACAGGGCTTAATCCACAGAAAACTGCTAAATGAGCAAATCCAGGACACGGAAAATCCGCTCAAGCAGAAAGAATCGGCTCGGCACTGGAAGAGAATTCAAGAAAAGGAGGGAACAGACAGGCACGAATGGCCTGTCTGTGGACAACGGAGAGTCTTATTTACCGATACAGAAGCTGGAAAAGATCCGCCCCAGCAGATCATCGGAGCTGAATGCACCCGTGATTTCACCCAAAGCGTGTTGGGCCTGGCGCAAATCCTCGGCCAACAGTTCGCCGGCACCCGCCAGGGTCAGCTGCGCACGGCCGTGCTCAAGGGAAGCACTGGCGTGACGCAACGCTTCAAGGTGACGCCTGCGAGCACTGAAGCTGCTTTCAGAGGTCTGTTCGTAGCCCATGCAGGCCTTGAGGTGGTCCCGCAGCAACTCCAACCCTTCACCTGCAGACCTGGCACTCAGGCTGATGGTGACATGGCCATCCTCGCTGACTTCCAGGGCAATGGCTTCGCCCGTGAGGTCTGCCTTGTTACGGATTAGCGTAACTTTCGCCGGGTCGGGACGGATTTCCAGAAATTCAGGCCATAACGCGAACGGATCAAGAGCCTCAGGAGCGGTGGCATCGACCACCAAAAGGACTCGATCAGCCTCGCCGATTGCTTTCAACGCCCGTTCGACGCCGATTTTTTCCACCTGGTCATCGGTGTCTCGAAGACCTGCGGTGTCGACCACGTGCAGCGGCATGCCATCGATGTGGATATGTTCACGGAGTATGTCCCGGGTAGTGCCGGCAATCTCGGTCACGATAGCGGCTTCACGACCGGCCAGTGCATTCAACAGGCTGGATTTACCGGCATTTGGCCGCCCGGCGATCACCACGGTCATCCCGTCTCGCAGCAAGGCACCCTGCCCGGCTTCACGCAGCACTGTGGATAATTCGTCGCGCACTTTGTCGAGCATGCTCAGTACGTGGCCATCGGCGAGGAAATCGATTTCTTCTTCCGGGAAGTCGATCGCCGCTTCGACATAGATGCGCAGGCCAATCAGTTGCTCGGTGAGGTTATGCACACGTTCGGAGAATGCACCTTGCAATGAACGCAGGGCATTTCGTGCAGCTTGTGCAGAACTCGCCTCGATCAAGTCGGCGATGGCCTCGGCCTGAGCCAGATCGAGCTTGTCATTGAGGAACGCGCGCTCGCTGAATTCACCCGGCCGGGCCAGACGACAGCCCAGTTCCAGGCAACGCTTGAGCAGCATATCCAGAACGACGGGACCGCCATGGCCCTGGAGTTCCAGCACATCTTCGCCGGTAAATGAGTTCGGGCCCGGAAAATACAGGGCGATGCCTTGATCCAGCACCTCATCGTTCTCACTGAGGAACGGGCCGTAGTGGGCAAATCTTGGCTTGAGTTCACGACCGCTGAAGGCCTTGGCCGCAATACTTGCCAGCGGCCCGGAAATACGGACGATGCCCACACCGCCGCGACCTTGAGCGGTGGCGACGGCTGCGATGGTTTCACGAGGAACGCTCATAAAGCGGTATCCAGACAAAAGTGACAGATAGCAAAACGCCCCACTAGGGGGCGTTTTGAGTGGTTATCCACAGAGTAAGTTACGCCTCGGCTTTTTTGGTAGCCGCTTCGATCTTACGCGTGATGTACCACTGTTGGGCGATCGACAAAACGTTGTTCACTACCCAATACAGAACAAGACCGGCCGGGAACCACAGGAAGAAGAAGGTGAAGATGATTGGCATCATTTTCATGACCTTCGCCTGCATCGGATCCGGAGGAGTCGGGTTCAACTGCTGCTGGATGAACATGGTTACGCCCATGATGATCGGCAGAATGAAGAACGGATCCTTGATCGACAGGTCAGTAATCCACAGCATGAACGGCGCTTGGCGCATTTCAACGCTTTCCAGCAGAACCCAGTACAGCGAAAGGAAAACCGGCATCTGCACGAGGATTGGCAAGCAACCACCCAGCGGATTGATCTTTTCTTTCTTGTACAGCTCCATCATGGATTGCGACATTTTCTGCCGGTCGTCGCCATGTTGCTCTTTCAGCGCGGCCAGTTTCGGTGCCACTGCACGCATGCGCGCCATGGATTTGTAACTGGCAGCCGACAGCGGGAAGAAAATCCCTTTGATCAGCATGGTCAGGAAGATGATCGACCAGCCCCAGTTACCGACGATTGCGTGGATGTGTCCCAGCAACCAGAAGATGGGTTGGGCGATGAACCAAAGAATGCCGTAATCGACGGTCAGTTCCAGACCTGGGGACAACTCTTTCAGCACAGCCTGACTTTTCGGACCCGCGTACAGAACAGCACTGGTTTCGGCTTTTGCACCTGGCGCAACGCTCATTGCCGGGCCGGTATAACCGATGATGTAGTTGCCCTTGCTGTCTTTACGGGTCTGGACGATGTTGTTTTCGCCCTTGGCCGGAATCCATGCGGTCACGAAGTAGTGCTGCAACCAGGCAACCCAACCACCGGTGACGGTTTCCTTGAGCTGAGCCTTGTCCATGTCGCTCATCGACACTTTCTTGTACGGCTCGTTACTTGTCCACAGGGCAGCACCGAGGTAAGTCGCGGTACCGGTGGCGGTGGTCGAGGAAGGATCGCCGCTGGCGTCACGCTTGAGTTGCGCGAACATCGCACCAGACCAGGGCTGCGCGCTCTGGTTGTCGATCAGGTAGGAAACGGTTACGTCATACAGGCCACGTTTCACGGTGAAACGCTTGATGTAGTTGACGCCGTCCTTGCTGAACTTCAGGTCTGCGACCAATTGGTCCTGACCGTCAGCCAGTTGATAAATCTTCTTCTCCGAGGAGTAAACCGGGCGACCGGCCGGGCTTGCGTCCGGACCGTTGGTGCCGATCAAACCGCTTTGAGCCAGATAAGTCCGCTCGTTGCCGTTATCGAACAACTGGAATGGAATTTCCGGATGGTCCTGGCGACGTGGATACAGCGGCAGCGTCAACTGCGCAACATCACCACCTTGTGGATCGATTGCCAGGTTGAGCACATCCGTTTTGATCTGGATGAGGTCTTTGCTTGCAGCTACTGGTGTTTCAGCAGGTGCAGTTGCACTGGTATCGCTTGGGGCGCGGGGAATGTCGTCACTGACAGAAGCTTTATTGCCAGTCGCCGTGTCCGGTAGGCCCGGTGCGGTAGTACTGGAAGCAACATTCTGAGTCGGCAGGGCAGCCTGGCCATAGTCCTGGTTCCATTTAAGAACCATAACGTAGGACACGATTGCCAGGGCGACGATCAGGATCGTGCGTTTGATATCCATGATTACTCGGCCATCGAAGAAGAACGGGAGGTAGGGATAGATGGAACCGGGTCATAACCACCGGGATTCCACGGATGACAGCGACCTAAACGACGAAAGGCCAGCCAGCCACCGCGCAGAAGACCATGATTTTCTATGGCTTCATACGCGTAGCAGGAACAACTGGGGTAGAAACGACAGTGACTGGCCATCAGAGGACTAATGGCATAGCGATAAAACTGGATCGGAACGAGTGCCAGTTTACGCATCGGGACTGTCTACCCCTACAGTTTCGGTTTTGACTGCTGGTACCGGCGTGCTGCGTGCCAGACGCTTCCAGAGTTTGCCGAAATGCTGAATCAATTCGGGGTTTTCTACGTCACCCAAACCTTTGCGCGCGACGATAACGATGTCCCAGCCGGCCAGTGAGTCCTGGTTCAGACGGAACGATTCGCGCATCAGACGTTTGAGGCGATTGCGCTCGACGGAGAGCTTTACGCTCTTTTTCCCGATAACCAGCCCGAGACGGGGGTGATCAAGATCGTTGTTGCGCGCAAGGAGCAGGAGATTTTTCCCCGGAACCTTGCCGGTAGGGGAGTCAAAGACTGCCTTGAAATGCCGGGGAGTAAGCAGACGCTTTTCCCGACTGAAGTCCTGACTCACCTCCAGTGCCGGATTATCAAACTGCCAGACGCGCACGACCTTTGGCGCGACGACGCGACAGGACGGCACGACCGTTCTTGGTAGCCATGCGAGCACGGAAACCGTGGGTACGAGCGCGTTTGATAGTGCTTGGTTGGAAAGTACGTTTCATTGTCGTGTTACCTGGTTCGTCCACAACGGGCCGGAATGGCCCCCGTTTTAAGAGACCGGGGATTCTAGAGAAAGCAAGCCTCTAGGTCAATTTCCAACCAGCGTTTCCTTATAAATAGATCTCCAGGCGTTTTTCCTGCCGAGCGCCTTGGCTAGATATAGAAATTAAGAAGGAAAGTATTTAAAGCTTTTCTGTAAAGCTTATAAAAGCTAGGGGCGCGATCATCTGTGGATAACTGCCATTAGCCCTTTAAAGCCGTGATGTACAGAGAATGACAACTACGGTGGAAAACAGTGGTAACCCTGTGCTGCACTGTCGGATAAGCTGTGTGTGAAAGAGGTACTTATCCACAAGGCGGTTATCCACCGAGTTTCCCCCCCAGTTGTGCAACGACCTTAGACCCGGTTATCCACAGAGCTTATGCACAGACCGCTGGTCGTCTTTTTTTCATATAAATCACCGATTCTTCCTAGGAGGTGAACAACCTTCGTGTGGATAAGTCGGGGCCTGGTCGGCTACAATGGCCGCTTGTTTTTGCCTCACCGGCTTTCAACTTAGGGGATATCCGTGTCAGTGGAACTTTGGCAGCAGTGCGTGGAGCTTTTGCGCGATGAGCTGCCTGCCCAACAATTCAACACTTGGATCCGTCCACTACAGGTCGAAGCCGAAGGCGACGAGTTGCGTGTCTACGCACCGAATCGTTTTGTTCTCGACTGGGTCAACGAAAAGTATCTGGGCCGAGTTCTTGAGCTTCTGGATGAGCATGGCAATGGCCTGGCGCCGGCGCTGTCCTTATTAATAGGTAGCAAACGCAGTTCGGCACCACGTGCCGCCCCGAATGCTCCGCTGGCCGCCGCTGCTTCGCAGGCGCAAGCCGCTCAAGCACCTGTCAGCGCCCCGGCGCCATCCCAGGCCGCTCCGACCAAGCGTGCGACACAAAAAGTTGCCGAGGTTAATGAAGAGCCATCGCGCGACAGCTTCGACCCGATGGCCGGGGCCAGTTCGCAACAAGCTCCTATTCGTGCCGAACAGCGTACGGTGCAAGTCGAAGGCGCGCTCAAGCACACCAGCTACCTGAACCGCACCTTCACTTTCGAAAACTTCGTCGAGGGCAAGTCCAACCAACTGGCCCGGGCTGCGGCCTGGCAAGTGGCGGACAATCCAAAGCACGGTTACAACCCGCTCTTCCTTTATGGTGGCGTCGGCTTGGGTAAAACCCACTTGATGCACGCTGTGGGTAACCACCTGTTAAAGAAGAATCCGAATGCCAAGGTTGTGTACCTGCATTCCGAGCGTTTCGTGGCCGACATGGTCAAGGCCTTGCAGCTGAACGCCATCAACGAGTTCAAGCGCTTCTACCGTTCGGTGGATGCGTTGCTGATCGATGACATTCAGTTCTTCGCCCGCAAGGAACGTTCCCAGGAAGAGTTTTTCCACACCTTCAACGCACTGCTTGAAGGTGGCCAGCAGGTCATTCTTACCAGTGACCGCTACCCGAAAGAAATCGAAGGCCTTGAAGAGCGCCTCAAATCCCGCTTCGGCTGGGGCCTGACGGTAGCCGTCGAGCCGCCGGAACTGGAAACCCGCGTGGCGATCCTGATGAAAAAGGCCGACCAGGCCAAAGTCGATCTGCCCCATGACGCGGCGTTCTTTATTGCCCAGCGTATTCGTTCCAACGTCCGTGAGCTGGAAGGCGCGCTCAAACGCGTGATCGCCCACTCGCACTTCATGGGCCGCGATATCACCATCGAGTTGATTCGCGAATCCCTGAAAGATCTGTTGGCACTGCAAGACAAACTGGTCTCTGTGGATAACATTCAGCGCACCGTCGCCGAGTACTACAAGATCAAGATCTCCGACTTGTTGTCCAAACGTCGTTCGCGTTCGGTCGCTCGTCCGCGTCAGGTCGCCATGGCGTTGTCCAAAGAACTGACCAACCACAGCTTGCCGGAAATCGGCGATGTGTTTGGCGGCCGGGACCACACGACTGTTTTGCACGCCTGCCGCAAGATCAATGAACTTAAGGAATCCGACGCGGACATCCGCGAGGACTACAAGAACCTGCTGCGTACACTGACCACTTGATGAACACCAGCGCAGCTTATTAAGGCAAGGGACTAGACCATGCATTTCACCATTCAACGCGAAGCCCTGTTGAAACCCCTGCAACTGGTCGCAGGCGTCGTCGAGCGCCGACAGACCTTGCCGGTGCTCTCCAACGTGCTGCTGGTTGTCGAAGGCCAGCAACTGTCGCTGACCGGTACCGACCTGGAAGTCGAGCTGGTCGGTCGTGTACAACTCGAAGAGCCTGCTGATCCAGGTTCCATCACTGTGCCTGCGCGCAAGCTGATGGATATCTGCAAAAGCTTGCCCAACGATGCGCTGATCGACATCAAGGTCGACGAGCAGAAGCTTGTGGTGAAGGCCGGCCGTAGCCGCTTCACCCTGTCGACCCTGCCGGCCAATGACTTCCCGACGGTGGAAGAAGGCCCTGGCTCGTTGACGTGCAGCCTTGAGCAAAACAAGTTGCGTCGCCTGATTGAACGCACCAGCTTCGCCATGGCCCAGCAGGACGTGCGCTACTACCTCAACGGCATGCTGCTGGAAGTTTCCGAAGGCATCATCCGCGCCGTGGCCACCGATGGTCACCGTCTGGCCATGTGCTCGATGAAGGCTGATATCGGTCAACCGGACCGTCACCAGGTCATCGTGCCACGTAAAGGTATCCTTGAATTGGCGCGCCTGCTGACCGAGCCGGACGGCATCGTCAGCATCGTCCTGGGTCAACACCACATTCGTGCGACCACTGGCGAGTTCACCTTCACCTCGAAACTGGTCGATGGCAAATTCCCGGATTACGAGCGTGTTCTGCCCAAAGGTGGCGACAAGCTGGTTCTCGGCGATCGTCAGGCCCTGCGTGAAGCCTTCAGCCGTACCGCGATTCTGTCCAACGAGAAGTACCGCGGCATTCGTCTGCAACTGGCCAATGGTCAGCTAAAGATCCAGGCGAACAACCCGGAACAGGAAGAAGCGGAAGAAGAAGTCGGCGTTGAGTACAACGGCGGCAATCTGGAAATCGGCTTCAACGTGAGTTATCTGCTCGACGTATTGGGCGTGATGACCACTGAGCAGGTTCGTTTGATCCTGTCCGACTCCAACAGCAGCGCGCTGGTGCAAGAGTCCGACAACGATGACTCGGCCTACGTTGTCATGCCGATGCGTCTGTAATCATGCTCAGCAGAAGCTAGATGTCCTTAAGTCGCGTCTCGGTCACCGCGGTGCGCAATCTGCACCCGGTGACCTTCTCCCCCTCCCCCCGAATCAACATTCTTTACGGCGCCAACGGCAGCGGCAAAACCAGTGTTCTGGAAGCCATTCACCTGCTGGGGCTTGCCCGTTCGTTTCGTAGCACCCGCCTGTTACCGGTTATCCAATACGAGCAGCTCGCCTGTACGGTGTTCGGTCAGGTGGAGCTGGCGGAGGGTGGGCACAGTGCTTTGGGAATCTCTCGCGACCGCCAAGGGGAGTTCCAGATTCGCATCGACGGGCAGAACGCCCGGAGCGCAGCGCAACTGGCGGAAATCCTGCCACTGCAGCTAATCAACCCCGACAGTTTCCGCTTGTTGGAAGGCGCTCCCAAGATTCGCCGACAGTTTCTCGACTGGGGTGTGTTCCACGTGGAACCACGATTCATGTCTACCTGGCAGCGCTTGCAGAAGGCCCTGCGCCAGAGAAACTCTTGGCTGCGGCATGGTACACTTGACGCCGTTTCGCAAGCGGTTTGGGACAGGGAACTGTGCCAGGCCAGCGCTGAAATTGATGAATACCGCCGCGCTTATATCAAAGCCTTGAAACCAGTCTTTGAACAGACCTTGAGCGAACTGGTTGAGCTCGAGGGCTTAACGCTCAGCTATTACCGAGGTTGGGACAAAGACCGAGAGCTGAGTGCAGTGCTCGCCGGGTCCCTTCAGCGGGATCAGCAAATGGGCCATACCCAGGCCGGACCACAGCGTGCTGATTTGCGTCTTAGATTGGGCGCACACAATGCCGCGGACATCTTGTCTCGCGGTCAGCAGAAGCTGGTGGTCTGTGCATTGCGGATTGCCCAAGGGCACTTGGTCAGCCAGGCCCGACGCGGCCAGTGTATTTATCTGGTGGATGACCTGCCGTCCGAACTGGACGAGCACCACCGTCGCGCGCTTTGCCGCTTGCTGGAAGACTTACGCTGCCAGGTGTTTATCACCTGTGTAGATCACGAATTATTGAGGGAAGGCTGGCAGACGGAAACGCCAGTCGCTCTGTTCCACGTGGAACAGGGCCGTATCACCCAGACCCACGACCATCGGGAGTGAAGGCATTGAGCGAAGAAAATACGTACGACTCAACGAGCATTAAAGTGCTGAAAGGCCTGGATGCCGTACGCAAACGTCCCGGTATGTACATTGGTGACACCGACGATGGCAGCGGTCTGCACCACATGGTCTTCGAGGTAGTCGACAACTCCATCGATGAAGCGCTCGCTGGCCACTGCGACGACATCAGCATCATCATCCACCCGGACGAATCCATCACCGTTCGCGACAACGGTCGTGGTATCCCGGTAGACGTGCACAAAGAAGAAGGCGTCTCAGCAGCCGAGGTCATCATGACCGTGCTGCACGCCGGCGGTAAATTCGACGACAACTCCTACAAAGTATCCGGCGGTCTGCACGGTGTAGGTGTGTCGGTTGTGAACGCCCTGTCCGAAGAACTGGTCTTGACCGTTCGCCGCAGCGGCAAAATCTGGGAACAGACCTACATTCACGGTGTTCCAAAAGAGCCGATGAAAATCGTCGGTGAGAGTGAAACCACCGGCACCCAGATCCACTTCAAACCGTCCGACCTGACCTTCAAGAACATCCATTTCAGCTGGGACATCCTGGCCAAGCGGATTCGTGAACTGTCCTTCCTCAACTCCGGTGTCGGCATCGTCCTCAAGGATGAGCGCAGCGGCAAGGAAGAGTTGTTCAAGTACGAGGGCGGCCTGCGTGCGTTCGTTGAATACCTGAACACCAACAAGACCCCGGTCAACCAGGTGTTCCACTTCAATATCCAGCGCGAAGACGGCATCGGCGTGGAAATCGCCTTGCAGTGGAACGACAGCTTCAACGAGAACCTGTTGTGCTTCACCAACAACATTCCACAGCGCGATGGCGGTACTCACCTGGTGGGTTTCCGTTCCGCGCTGACGCGCAACCTGAACACCTACATCGAAGCCGAAGGTCTGGCGAAGAAGCATAAAGTCGCGACCACCGGTGACGATGCCCGTGAAGGCCTGACCGCGATTATCTCGGTAAAAGTGCCGGATCCAAAGTTCAGCTCCCAGACCAAAGACAAGCTGGTTTCTTCCGAAGTGAAGACCGCGGTCGAACAGGAAATGGGCAAGTACTTTTCTGACTTCTTGCTGGAAAACCCGAACGAAGCCAAGCTGGTCGTCGGCAAGATGATCGACGCGGCCCGTGCTCGTGAAGCGGCGCGTAAAGCCCGTGAGATGACACGTCGTAAAGGCGCGCTGGATATCGCCGGCCTGCCGGGCAAACTGGCTGACTGCCAGGAAAAAGACCCTGCCCTTTCCGAACTGTACCTCGTGGAAGGTGACTCTGCTGGCGGCTCCGCCAAGCAGGGACGCAACCGTCGGACCCAGGCCATCCTGCCTCTCAAGGGCAAGATCCTGAACGTCGAGAAGGCGCGCTTCGACAAGATGATCTCTTCGCAAGAAGTGGGCACCTTGATCACCGCGCTGGGCTGTGGCATTGGCCGCGATGAGTACAACATCGCGAAGCTGCGTTACCACAACATCATCATCATGACCGATGCTGACGTCGACGGTTCGCACATCCGTACCCTGCTGCTGACCTTCTTCTTCCGTCAGTTGCCGGAGCTGATCGAGCGCGGCTACATCTACATCGCCCAGCCTCCGCTGTACAAGGTCAAGAAAGGCAAGCAAGAGCAATACATCAAAGACGACGACGCCATGGAAGAGTACATGACGCAGTCGGCCCTGGAAGATGCGAGCCTGCACCTGAACGAGGAAGCGCCGGGCATTTCCGGACCGGCCCTCGAGCGTCTGGTGAATGACTTCCGTCTGGTAATGAAGACGCTCAAGCGTCTGTCGCGCCTGTACCCACAGGAGCTGACCGAGCACTTCATCTACCTGCCTGCCGTTAGCCTGGAGCAACTCTCCGATCACGCAGCGATGCAGGATTGGATGGCCCAGTACGAAGTTCGTCTGCGCACAGTCGAGAAGTCGGGTCTGGTTTACAAAGCCAGCCTGCGTGAAGACCGTGAACGTAACGTCTGGTTGCCTGAGGTCGAACTGATCTCCCACGGCTTGTCGAACTACGTCACCTTCAACCGCGACTTCTTCGGCAGCAACGATTACAAGACTGTTGTTTCTCTGGGTGCTCAGCTGAGCACCTTGCTGGACGACGGCGCGTATATCCAGCGTGGCGAGCGCAAGAAGCCGGTCACCGAGTTCAAGGAAGCCCTTGAATGGCTGATGGCCGAAAGCACCAAGCGTCACACCATCCAGCGATACAAAGGTCTGGGTGAGATGAACCCGGATCAGCTGTGGGAAACCACCATGGACCCAAGTCAGCGCCGGATGCTCAAAGTGACCATCGAAGACGCCATTGGCGCGGACCAGATCTTCAACACCCTGATGGGTGATGCGGTCGAGCCTCGTCGTGACTTCATCGAAAGCAACGCCCTGGCGGTTTCCAACCTGGACTTCTGATCCAGCAAACCTGCCAAACGAAAAAGGCCAACGCTTGAGCGTTGGCCTTTTTTTTAACCGAAATTTGCGTCCGTTAACCCGGTGATTGCTGCCGAACCGAAGGCATAAAAAAACCGGCTATATCAGCCGGTTTTTTTACATCCGAAAAAAACTTATGCACTTTTTTTGGTTTTTTAATTGTTTATAAAATATCTATATAAATCATAGAGTTAAAAACTAAATTAGACGCTTTTCAACAAAACGGTACACAGGTTATCCACAGAATCTCAGACAGCGATTTGATCGTTGGCAGAAGGGGCCGCAGGAGCGGCCGGCAGCGAACCCATTTCACGTTGCATCTGTTCGTTCCAGGCTTGGACCCGGTCATTCAGCTCGGCAATCGCTCGCGGCCCGCTGCCCTCGGCATACATGGGGGCGCCGATGATTACGGTAATCACGCCCTGCTTCTTCGCCCAACCGGTTTTCGGCCAGAACTTGCCAGCATTGTGCGCAATCGGCAGCACGGGAAGCGCGGCGTTCACGGCTAAAGCGGTACCACCGCGAGAGAACTTTCCGATGGTGCCGTAAGGAACGCGTGTTCCCTCAGGGAAGATCAGGACCCAGACGCCGTCTTTCAGCAATTCATCGCCCTTCTTCGCCACATGTTTGAGTGCCGCTTTCGGATTGTCGCGATCGATGGCGATGGGTCGCAGCATGGCCATGGCCCAGCCGAAGAACGGAACGTAGAGCAGCTCGCGCTTCAGTACCTGGCTCAATGGCTCAAAGTAGGCGGATAGAAAGAACGTCTCCCAGGTGCTCTGGTGGTTCGACTGAATTACGCAGGGCTGGTCGGGCACGTTCTCGGCGCCCTTCACTTCGTAGCTGATACCTAGAAAGACTTTGCTCAGCCACAGTGCGCAGCGGCACCAGTACACGTTGATGAAGCGATAACGCGCCTTGAACGACAGAAAAGGCGCGATAAAAAAGCTCAGGCTGCACCAGAGTAAAGAGGTGGTGCCCAACAACAGATAAAAGAGGAAAGTTCTGATGGCCTGCAGTATCGACATAGCGACGTTTACCGTTGCGGGCTCTGCCCGTCTATATAAAGCGCACTCCCGATCAAATCCCTGGTCAGGACAATCGAAGCACTCTAATTGTGGATAAGTTCTGCGGCAATCGCCGCCAGATCGTCAAAAATCAAGGTGCCTGCCGGTAGGGTCTTGCCCAAAGTCTTTTCGCCTTTCCCGGTCTTTACCAAAACTGGCTGAGAATCGACGGCTTTGGCGGCCTCCAGGTCACCAAGGGTGTCGCCGACAAACCAAACATTGGTCAGCGATACGTTGTAATGCGCGGCGATGGTTTTCAACATCCCGGGTTTTGGTTTGCGGCAATCGCAACCATCGTCCGGCCCGTGCGGGCAATAGACGATCAGCCCGACTTCACCGCCCTGCTCCGCCACCAGGGAGCGCAAGCGCTCATGCATGGCGTCCAGGGTGGCGATGTCGTAATAGCCGCGAGCGATGCCCGACTGGTTGGTAGCCACCGCTACCGTCCAGCCGGCCTTGCTCAACTGCGCGATGGCTTCGATCGAACCCGGGAGCGGAATCCACTCCTGCACCGACTTGATGTAAGCGTCGGAGTCGTAATTGATCACCCCGTCCCGATCGAGAATCAGCAGTTTCAACAGCAGCCCCTCAACCCAGCAGCGAAATGTCGGCGACGCCGAGGAACAGCCCACGCAGACGTGACAGCAGCGCATAACGGTTGGCGCGGACCTTGGCATCTTCAGCGTTGACCATCACGGCTTCGAAGAACGCATCCACTGGCTCGCGCAAGGCAGCCAGACGTGCCAACGATTCGCTGTACTGACGCGCCGCAGCCATCGGCTGGACAGCCTGGTCAGCTTGCTGGATCGCCGAGTACAGGGAGAACTCATTGGCATTGTCGAAGTACTTGGCTTCAACGACTGAAGGAACAGAGCCTTCGACCTTGCTCAGCAAGTTCGAAACGCGCTTGTTCACCGCGGCCAGGGCAGCGGCTTCCGGCAATTTGCGGAACGCTTCTACCGCTTGTACGCGCTGATCGAAGTCCAGCGCCGAACCCGGTTTAAGGGCACGGACCGACAGGTAAGTCCCGACATCCACGCCTTCGTCTTCGTAACGTGCACGCAGACGGTCGAAGATGAACTCCAGCACCGAATCGTTGAGGCCGGCCGCCTTCACCTTGGTACCGAACGCATTCACGGCAAACGCCACGGCGTCATTCAGGTCGAGGTCGAGCTTCTTGTCGATCAGGATGCGCAACACGCCGAGTGCAGCACGGCGCAGGGCATACGGGTCTTTGCTACCGGTTGGCAGCATGCCGATGCCGAAGATGCCCACCAGTGTATCGAGCTTGTCAGCGATGGCCACGGCCGCACCGGTCAGGGTGGTCGGCAGTTCAGCACCGGCACCGCGCGGCATGTACTGCTCGTTCAGCGCCAGAGCGACTTCTTCCGGCTCGCCGTCGTTGAGGGCGTAGTAGTAACCGGCGACACCTTGCATCTCCGGGAACTCACCGACCATTTCGGTCGCCAGGTCGCACTTGGACAGCAGGCCTGCACGGGACGCCCACGCGGCGTTACCGCCAATGCGTTGAGCGATGAACGCGGCGAGTTTGGAAACGCGCTCGGCCTTGTCGTAGACGCTGCCGAGTTTTTCCTGGAACACCACGTTCTGCAGACGCAGGTTGAAGTCTTCGAGCTTCTGCTTCTTGTCTTGCTTGAAGAAGAACTCGGCGTCGGTCAGGCGTGGACGAACCACTTTCTCGTTACCGGCGATGATCTGCTGCGGGTCTTTGCTTTCGATGTTGGCCACGGTAATGAAACGTGGCAGCAACTTGCCGTCGGCATCCAGCAGGCAGAAGTACTTCTGGTTGTCCTGCATGGTGGTGATCAGGGCTTCTTGCGGCACATCGAGGAAACGCTCTTCGAACGAGCACACCAGCGGCACCGGCCATTCAACCAGCGCGGCGACTTCGTCGAGCAGCGCTGGCGGCACGATCGCCGTCCCTTCCTGCATCGTCGCCAGCTCTTCAACGCGCTTGCTGATCAGCTCGCGACGCTCATTGGCATCGGCCAGTACGTAAGCGGCACGCAGGTCAGTCAGGTAGTTGGCCGGCGAGGTGATGCGCACGCTTTGCGGGTGATGGAAGCGGTGACCACGGGAATCGCGACCGGCTTTCTGGGCGAGGATGGTGCAATCGATGACCTGGTCACCGAGCAGCATCACCAGCCATTGGGTCGGACGAACGAATTCTTCCTTGCGAGCACCCCAGCGCATGCGCTTGGGAATCGGCAGGTCGTTCAGGGAATCTTCGACGATGGTCGCCAGCAGGCTCGCGGTCGGTTTGCCGGCGATGCTCTGGCTGTAACGCAGTTTCGGGCCGCTTCGATCGATTTCGCTCAGGTCCACGCCGCACTTCTTGGCGAAGCCCAATGCCGCTTGAGTCGGATTGCCTTCGGCATCGAACGCGGCCTGACATGGCGGGCCATCGAGGTTGATGCTGCGATCCGGCTGCTGAGTCGCCAGATCGGTGATCAGCACGGCCAGACGACGTGGCGCGGCGTAGACGGTTTTGGTCTCGTAGTTCAGGCCAGCGGCTTGCAGGCCCTTGTCGATACCGGCCAGGAACGCGTCGGCCAGGGTGTTCAGGGCTTTGGGTGGCAGCTCTTCGGTGCCCAGTTCAACCAGAAAATCCAGAGCACTCATTGTGCAGCCTCCAGCTTAGCCAACACTTCGTCACGCAGGTCCGGGGTCGCCATCGGGAAGCCCAGCTTGGCGCGAGCCAGCAGATAGGCTTGCGCAACGGAACGCGCGAGGGTGCGGACACGCAGAATGTATTGCTGACGCGCGGTCACCGAAATCGCCCGGCGCGCATCCAGCAGGTTGAAGGTATGGGACGCCTTCAACACCATTTCGTAGCTCGGCAATGGCAGCGGCTGGTCGAGTTCGATCAGGCGCTTGGCTTCACTTTCGTAGAAATCGAACAGTTCGAACAGCTTCTCGACGTTGGCGTGTTCGAAGTTGTAGGTCGACTGCTCCACTTCGTTCTGGTGGAACACGTCGCCGTAGGTCACTTTGCCGAACGGGCCGTCAGCCCAGACCAGGTCGTAGACCGAGTCCACGCCTTGCAGGTACATGGCCAGGCGTTCGAGGCCATAAGTGATCTCGCCGGTCACCGGGTAGCACTCGATGCCGCCCGCTTGCTGGAAGTAAGTGAACTGCGTCACTTCCATGCCGTTGAGCCAGACTTCCCATCCCAGACCCCAGGCGCCCAGTGTTGGCGATTCCCAGTTGTCTTCGACGAAGCGAATGTCATGAACCAACGGATCCAGGCCGACGTGCTTGAGGGAGCCCAGGTACAGTTCCTGGAAGTTGTCCGGGTTCGGCTTCAGCACGACCTGGAACTGGTAGTAGTGCTGCAGACGGTTCGGGTTTTCGCCGTAGCGGCCGTCAGTCGGGCGACGACTGGGCTGCACATAAGCGGCGTTCCAGGTTTCCGGGCCAATGGCGCGCAGAAACGTGGCAGTGTGGAAAGTCCCGGCGCCTACTTCCATATCGTAGGGCTGAAGTACCACGCAACCTTGCTCGGCCCAGTATTGCTGGAGGGCGAGGATCAAGTCTTGGAAGGTACGCACGGCTGGCGTAGGCTGGCTCACGAAATTCACCTGTTTCTTGGGCTGCGATTTAAAGAGCGGGAGTATACCCGATTCGGTCCTGCGCACGCCCCCTGGAGCCTTATGCCACGCTGCTTTTGGTGTTCCGAAGATCCGCTGTACATGGCTTATCACGATCAGGAGTGGGGCACGCCGCTACGCGATGCGCAGGGATTGTTCGAGTTGCTTTTGCTCGAAGGGTTCCAGGCCGGCCTTTCCTGGATCACCGTGTTGCGCAAACGTGAGCGATATCGCGAAGTGCTGTTCGGCTTCGACGTACAGCGCGTGGCGCAAATGAGCGACGCCGAAATCGATGAATTGATGCTCGATCCGGGCATCATTCGCAATCGCCTCAAACTCAATGCAGCCCGGCGCAATGCCGAGGCCTGGCTGGCGCTGGAGGACCCAGTGGCGTTTCTCTGGTCCTTCGTCGACGACAAGCCTGTGATCAATCATTTCAAGGATCGCAGCGAAGTGCCGGCCGTGACGCCGACCGCCGTGGAGATGAGCAAAGGCCTGAAAAAGGCCGGCTTCACGTTCGTCGGTCCGACTATTTGTTACGCACTGATGCAGGCCTCGGGCATGGTCATGGACCACACCCGGGATTGCGATCGCTACGCGGCGCTGGCGAACGGCGGTTAGAATAGCCGCCTCGCGCACAGCACAAGATCAGGAGTGACCTGTGGATAAGTTGAAAGGCGCCTTGCTGGTAGGCGCTCTGCGTCTGTTTGCCTTGCTTCCGTGGCGGGCAGTACAAGCCGTGGGCTCGGTCATCGGCTGGGTCATGTGGAAAACCCCGAACCGTTCCCGCGATGTGGTGCGGATCAATCTCGCCAAGTGTTTCCCGGACATGGACCCGGCCGAGCGTGAGCGTCTGGTCGGCCAGAGCCTGAAAGACATCGGCAAATCCCTGACCGAAAGCGCCTGTGCCTGGATCTGGCCGGCCCAGCGCTCCATCGACTTGGTGCGTGAAGTCGAAGGGCTCGACGTATTGAAGGACGCCCTCGCCTCCGGCAAAGGTGTCGTCGGCATCACCAGTCACCTGGGCAACTGGGAAGTGTTGAACCACTTCTATTGCAACCAGTGCAAACCGATCATTTTTTATCGTCCGCCAAAGCTGAAGGCTGTGGATGATTTGCTGCGCAAGCAGCGAGTGCAATTGGGCAACCGGGTGGCCGCTTCCACCAAGGAAGGCATCCTCAGCGTCATCAAGGAAGTGCGTAAAGGGGGAGCAGTGGGCATTCCCGCTGACCCGGAACCGGCCGAATCCGCCGGGATCTTCGTGCCGTTCTTCGCCACTCAGGCGCTGACCAGTAAATTCGTACCGAACATGCTGGCTGGCGGCAAAGCGGTCGGCGTGTTCTTGCATGCCCTGCGATTGCCGGACGGTTCGGGTTACAAAGTGATTCTCGAAGCCGCGCCAGAGGCCATGTACAGCACCGATACCGAAACGTCTTGCGCGGCCATGAGCCAGGTGGTCGAGCGCTATGTGCGGGCGTATCCGAGCCAGTACATGTGGAGCATGAAGCGCTTCAAGAAGCGGCCGCCGGGTGAAGAACGCTGGTACTGATGCTGGCTGTGGATAGATCAGTGCGCCTGACGCTCAAGCTTCTTCAGAAACACGGTCATTTCCTTTTCGGCCTGCTTGTCGCCATGGGCGCGAGCAGCGTCCAGGCCCTGTTCCCACGCCTGACGTGCGGACGCGAAATCCTTCAGCCCCAGATGCGCCTTGCCCAATAGCTTCCACGCTGCCGAATATTTCGGATCGAATTCGACGCAGCGCTGGAAATGCTCGGCGGCCTTCGCGTATTCCCCAAGATCCAGATAACCCTTGCCCAGGCCGAAGCGCAGCAATGAGTTATCCACACCCTTGGCGAGCATTTTTTCCAGGGATTCGATCATTGGTATTTCCCCTCAGTCAGTGATCGTTCCCACGCTTCGCGTGGGAATGCAGCCCGGGACGCTCCGCGTCCCATCTGAAGCCGAACGCGGAGCGTCCGTTGAGGCATTCCCACGCAGAGCGTGGGAACGATCAGTTAGAAGAAGCTCAACCCCACATGGAACAGCTTTTCCACATCCCGAATATGCTTTTTATCCACAAGGAACAGAATCACGTGGTCGCCGGCTTCGATCACCGTGTTGTCGTGGGCAATGATCACTTCTTCGTCGCGGATAATTGCGCCGATGGTGGTGCCCGGCGGCAGGCCGATGTTCTCGATGGCCTTGCCGATCACCTTGCTCGACTTCTCATCACCGTGGGCAATCGCCTCGATGGCTTCCGCCGCGCCGCGGCGCAATGAGTGCACGCTGACGATATCGCCGCGACGCACGTGGGCCAGCAAGGTGCCGATGGTCGCCAATTGCGGGCTGATGGCGATGTCGATGTCGCCACCCTGGATCAGGTCGACGTAGGCCGGGTTGTTGATGATGGTCATCACCTTCTTCGCACCCAGGCGCTTGGCCAGTAGCGAAGACATGATGTTGGCTTCGTCGTCGTTGGTCAGGGCCAGGAAGATATCGGCGTCGGCAATGTTCTCCTCGATCAGCAAGTCGCGGTCGGAGGCACTGCCCTGCAACACCACGGTGCTGTCGAGGGTGTCCGAGAGATGACGGCAGCGCGCCGGGTTCATCTCGATGATCTTCACTTGGTAACGGCTTTCGATGGCCTCGGCCAGACGTTCACCGATCTGCCCGCCGCCAGCGATGACGATGCGCTTGTAGCTCTCGTCGAGCCGGCGCATTTCGCTCATCACGGCGCGAATATTCGCCTTGGCGGCGATGAAAAAGACTTCATCGTCGGCCTCGATCACCGTATCGCCTTGCGGCAGGATCGGCCGATCACGCCGGAAAATCGCCGCCACACGGGTTTCGACATTCGGCATGTGCTCACGCAACTGACGCAGTTGCTGACCCACCAGCGGGCCGCCGTAATACGCCTTGACCGCCACCAATTGGGCTTTGCCTTCGGCGAAGTCGATTACCTGCAAGGCGCCCGGATGCTGGATCAGGCGCTTGATGTAATTGGTGACCACTTGCTCCGGGCTGATCAGCACGTCCACCGGAATGGCTTCGTTGTCGAACAGCTCGGAACGAGTCAGGTACGCCGCTTCACGAACCCGGGCGATTTTGGTCGGGGTGTGGAACAGGGTGTGGGCAACCTGGCAGGCCACCATATTGGTTTCGTCGCTGTTGGTTACCGCCACCAGCATGTCGGCGTCGTCCGCGCCGGCTTGACGCAGCACCGTCGGCAACGAGCCGCGGCCCTGCACGGTGCGGATGTCCAGCCGATCGCCGAGGTCGCGCAGGCGCTCGCCGTCGGTGTCGACCACAGTGATGTCATTGGCCTCGCTGGCCAAGTGTTCTGCCAGCGAACCGCCGACCTGCCCTGCGCCGAGGATGATGATTTTCATCCAGTCACTCCTTAAAACCCATTAACCGCGTGCGGCGGCGATCTTGATCAACTTGGCGTAGTAGAACCCGTCATGGCCGCCGTCCTGTGCCAGCAATTGGCGACCGTGAGGTTGCTTGATGCCGGCTTGAGTCGCGAGGTCCAGTTCACGGGCGCCCGGCGTGCGAGCGAGGAAGGCCTCGATGACTTCGGTGTTCTCGGTCGGCAGCGTCGAGCAGGTGGCGTAAAGCAGAACACCGCCTACTTCCAGAGTTATCCACATGGCGTCGAGCAGCTCGCCTTGAAGCACCGCCAGAGCAGCGATGTCGTCTGGTTGGCGAGTCAGCTTGATGTCCGGGTGACGACGAATGACACCGGTGGCCGAGCATGGTGCGTCCAGCAGAATGCGCTGGAACGGTTTGCCGTCCCACCAGGTGGCGGTATCGCGGCCGTCGGCGGCGATCAGCTCGGCGCTCAGGCCCAGGCGTGCGAGGTTTTCCCGCACTCGCACCAGACGCTTGGCTTCCAGGTCCACCGCCACCACGCCAGCGAGTGCCGGCTCGGCTTCAAGAATGTGGCAGGTCTTGCCGCCCGGTGCGCAGCAGGCGTCCAGCACCCGCTGGCCCGGTGCCAGGTCGAGCAGATCGGCGGCCAGTTGCGCGGCTTCGTCCTGCACGCTGATCCAGCCTTCGGCGAACCCCGGCAAACTACGCACGTCGGCAGCGGCGTCGAGAATGATGCCGTCCCGACTGTAAACACACGGCGTGGCGGCGATGCCAGCGTCGGTCAGCAACGCGAGATAAGCATCGCGGCTGTGATGTCGACGGTTGACCCGCAGGATCATCGGCGGATGCGCGTTGTTCGCCGCGCAAATGGCTTCCCACTGTTCAGGCCAGAACGCCTTGAGTGATTTTTGCAGCCAGCGCGGGTGGGCAGTGCGCACCACCGGATCGTGTTCCAGCTCGGCCAGCAGCGCTTCGCTTTCACGCTGGGCGCGGCGTAGCACGGCATTGAGCAAGGCCTTGGCCCAGGGCTTTTTCAGCTTGTCGGCGCAACCCACGGTTTCACCGATGGCGGCATGCGCCGGAACCCGTGTGTAGAGCAACTGGTACAGACCGACCAGCAACAGCGCTTCGACATCGGCGTCGGCTGCCTTGAACGGCTTTTGTAGCAACTTGGCCGCCAACGCCGACAAACGCGGCTGCCAACGCGCGGTGCCGAACGCCAGGTCCTGGGTGAAGCCGCGGTCGCGATCTTCGACCTTGTCCATTTGTGTTGGCAGGGAACTGTTGAGTGAGGCTTTTCCGTTAAGAACAGCAGCAAGTGCCTTGGCGGCGGCCAGACGTGGATTCATTGAGCGTCCGCCGCTTGACCGAGGACGGTGCCGACGGCGAATTTCTCACGACGGCTGTTGAACAAGTCGCTGAAGTTCAGCGCCTTGCCGCCGGGCAATTGCAGACGAGTCAGACACAGGGCTTGTTCACCGCAGGCGACGATCAAACCGTCCTTGCTGGCGCCGAGGACTTCACCGGGAGCGCCCTGCCCTTCGGCGAGGCTGGCGGCCAGTACCTTCAGGGCTTCGCCGTTCAGCGTGCTGTGGCAGATCGGCCATGGGTTGAAAGCGCGAACCAGGCGTTCCAGCTCAACCGCCGGACGGCTCCAGTCGATGCGCGCTTCGTCTTTGTTCAATTTGTGCGCATAAGTGGCGAGGCTGTCGTCCTGGACTTCGCCTTCCAAAGTACCCGCGGCGAGGCCGGCGATCGCCTGAATTACCGCTGGCGGACCCATTTCCGCCAGACGGTCGTGGAGGCTGCCGCCAGTATCTACCGCGGTAATCGGCGTGGTGACTTTGAGCAGCATCGGCCCGGTGTCGAGGCCCAGTTCCATGCGCATCACGGTCACACCGCTTTCGCTGTCGCCCGCTTCAACGGCGCGCTGGATCGGCGCCGCACCGCGCCAGCGTGGCAGCAGCGAGGCGTGGCTGTTGATGCAGCCCAAACGCGGAATATCCAGCACCACTTGCGGCAGGATCAGGCCGTAGGCAACCACGACCAGCAAGTCCGGCTTGAGCGCGGCCAATTCAGCCTGAGCGTCTTCGTTGCGCAGGGTTGGCGGTTGCAGCACCGGGATGTTGTTTTCCAGAGCCAACTGCTTGACCGGACTTGGCATCAACTTTTGCCCGCGACCCGCCGGACGGTCCGGTTGGGTGTAGACCGCGACGATCTCGTAAGGGCTGTCGAGCAGGGCCTTGAGGTGTTCGGCGGCGAATTCCGGGGTGCCGGCAAAGACGATGCGCAGTGGCTCAGTCATTAAAAAGGTCTCGCAAAAGAAAAAGGCTTGCCGCAGCAAGCCTTTGAAAGGAGGGCATCAAGCGTTCTGGCGATGGAGCTTTTCCAGTTTCTTCTTGATTCGGTCGCGTTTGAGATTGGACAGGTAGTCGACGAACAATTTGCCATTCAGGTGGTCGCATTCATGCTGGATGCACACGGCGAGCAGGCCTTCGGCGATCAGTTCGTAAGGCTGGCCGTCGCGGTCCAGGGCCTTGATCTTGACCTTCTGTGGGCGATCGACGTTTTCGTAGAAGCCCGGCACCGAGAGGCAGCCTTCCTGGTATTGCTCCATCTCGTCGGTCAGGGTTTCGAACTCGGGGTTGATGAACACCCGTGGTTCGCTGCGGTCTTCGGAGAGGTCCATCACGACGATACGTTTGTGCACGTTGACCTGGGTCGCGGCGAGGCCGATGCCTGGCGCTTCATACATTGTTTCAAACATGTCATCGACCAACTGGCGCACTTCGTCGTCCACTACGGCCACTGGTTTGGCGATAGTGCGCAGGCGCGAATCGGGGAATTCGAGGATGTCTAAAATGGCCATAAGCTCAATTGCTGCACATGTGAGGTAATGTCGGGTCGATGGCCTGGCGGGTCCGAAGATGCAGGCTACCGTTGTAAAACGTAGCTCCTTCTCTTTTGGTAAAGGGTCAGGAGCGAGCCACGAGGGCTCTGGCGTTCTACGCGAATGCACATAATAAAGGGATTCACCGCATGAGGAAATCACTACTCGCCTTGCTCCTTCTGGCCTCGGCCGGTTTTGCGCACGGGCAAGTGCAACTCAGGGAAGGTTTTCCACAGCAATACACCGTGGTATCCGGTGACACACTCTGGGACATATCCGGGAAATACCTTCGTGAGCCGTGGAAATGGCCGGAGCTCTGGCAGGCCAATCCACAGATCGAAAACCCCAATCTCATCTACCCCGGCGACTCACTGTCGTTGGTCTATGTCAACGGGCAGCCGCGTCTGACCCTCAACCGCGGCGCTTCCAGGGGCACCATCAAGCTGTCGCCACGCATCCGCAGCAGCCCGGTTGCCGATGCGATCCCGAGCATTCCACTGCAATCGATCAACAGCTTTCTGCTGAGCAACCGCATCGTCGACAAGGTCGAGGATTTCGACAAGGCGCCTTACATCGTCGCCGGCGATGCCGAACGCGTACTCAGTGGCACCGGTGACCGAATCTTCGCTCGCGGCCATTTCGATCTGGCTCAACCGGTTTACGGCATCTTCCGTCAGGGCAAGGTCTATACCGATCCTGACACTAAGGAATTTTTGGGGATCAATGCCGACGACATCGGCGGTGGCGAAATTGTGGCCACCGAAGGCGACGTTGCTACCCTGGCGCTGCAACGCACCACTCAGGAAGTTCGCCTCGGCGACCGCTTGTTCAGCGGTGAAGAGCGCTCCATCAACTCGGCCTTCATGCCCAGTGCGCCAAAAACCGAGATCAATGGGCTGATCATCGACGTGCCGCGCGGGGTTACCCAAATTGGCGCGCTGGATGTGGTCACGCTGAACAAGGGTCAGCGCGATGGCCTGGTCGAAGGCAACGTCTTGGTGGTGATGAAGACCGGCGAGACCGTGCGGGACCGGATCACCGGTCAACCACTGAAAATCCCGGATGAGCGCGCCGGTCTGCTGATGGTTTTCCGCACCTACGACAAGCTCAGCTACGGTCTGGTGCTCAATGCATCACGCTCCCTGGCGGTGCTGGACAAGGTGCGAAATCCTTAACAGGCTCCACAAGTTACCAACAGAGTTATCCACAGCTTATTCCCGTTTGAACGGGGCTCATAACGATCAAGGATGATCCATGTCGCTGTCTGCTTTTGCACCGGTTTCCCCTGCGGAACTGGAAGCTCGTTTACGTTTGCATCGCCTGCCGGAACTCGGTCCTGTGCGTTTCAAGAAATTGCTTGAGGCCTTCGGCTCGGCGTCCAAGGCTATCAGCGCGCCGGCCAGTGCCTGGCGTTCGCTGGGTTTGCCCCTCGCTTGCGCAGAGGCCAGGCGCTCCAGTGAAATCCGTGATGGCGCGAGCCATGCATTGGCCTGGTTAGAGCGCCAGGGCCAGCATTTATTGATGTGGGACCAACCTGACTACCCGGCACTGCTGGCGGAAATCAGTGATGCGCCGCCGCTGTTATTCGTGGCGGGCGATCCCGGCATTCTGGAAAAGCCGCAACTGGCGATGGTCGGCAGCCGTCGCGCTTCGCGGCCGGGCATGGACACCGCAGCGGCTTTTTCCCGCAGTCTGGCCGGTGCCGGTTTTGTCATTACCAGCGGCCTGGCGCTGGGCATTGATGCCGCCGCCCATCAAGCCGCTTTGGACGTGGGCGGTCGAACGGTCGGTGTACTTGGCACGGGACTTGAAAAGTTTTATCCACAGCGCAATCGACGGCTGGCAGACGCCATGATCGCCTCGGGCAGCGCAGTGCTTTCGGAGTTTCCGCTGGACGCCGGGCCGACCGCCAGTAACTTCCCCCGGCGCAATCGGATCATCAGTGGTTTATCCCTGGGCGTACTGGTGGTCGAGGCGAGTGTCGCCAGCGGTTCGTTGATCACCGCGAGGCTGGCGGCGGAACAAGGGCGCGAGGTGTATGCGATCCCCGGGTCGATTCATCACCCGGGCGCAAAGGGTTGTCATCAGCTGATTCGCGACGGCGCGGTGCTGGTGGAAACCATCGAGCATATCCTTGAAGCATTGCGTGGCTGGCAGCAGTTGCCGTTATCCACAGCGACACCTGCGGTGACACATCCGTTGCTCATGCTGCTGCATGCCGCGCCACACACCAGTGAAGCGTTGTCCGTCACCAGCGGCTGGGCCTTGCCGAAAGTGCTGGCAGCGTTGACCGAGCTGGAAATGGACGGCCGGGCAGTCTGCGAAAGCGGGCGTTGGTTTGCGCGGGTGAGCTAGGTTTTATAAGGAAGATCGGTAAACTGCGCAGAGCCTTATTCCGGAGAGTTTTTCATGGTCAACAGTTGGCGTGTGCAACAAGCCGCACGAGCCATTCGCGCAGGCGCGGTGATTGCCTACCCAACCGAAGCGGTCTGGGGTCTGGGTTGCGACCCGTGGGACGAAGAGGCGGTCTATCGCCTGCTGGCGATCAAGGGGCGGTCGGTGGAAAAAGGGTTGATTCTGGTGGCCGACAACATTCGCCAGTTCGACTTCCTCTTCGAAGACTTTCCTGAATTGTGGATGGACCGCATGGCCAGCACCTGGCCAGGGCCGAACACCTGGCTGGTGCCGCATCAGAATATGTTGCCGCAGTGGATTACCGGCGTGCATGAAACGGTGGCATTGCGGGTCAGCGATCATCCGCAGGTGCGGGATTTGTGTGCCTTGGTCGGGCCGCTGGTGTCGACCTCGGCCAACCCACAGGGCCGGCCGGCGGCGCGCACACGGATTCGCGTGGAGCAGTATTTCCGTGGGCAGGTTGATTTGGTGCTCGGCGGTAACCTCGGTGGCCGCAAGAACCCGAGCGTGATCCGCGATCTGGCGACTGGTCACGTTGTGCGCCCGGACTGACACCGCGGCGCAGCCAATCGCGAGCAGGCTCGCTCCCACATTAGATTTTCAGTGAACACGGATTTCGTGTTCGACGCCGATCCAATGTGGGAGCGAGCCTGCTCGCGATGGCGTCCTCAGGGCAACAAAACAGTCGAGCCAGTCGTACGTCGCGCCGACAACTCGGTCTGCGCCTTCGCCGCTTCGGCCAATGGGTACTTCTGGCTGATGTCCACGTTCAGCTTGCCGCTGATGATCATCTCGAACAGCTCATCCGCCATACGCTGCAGGTTCTCGGCATTGTTGGCGTAAGTCGCCAGGGTCGGGCGGGTCACGTACAGCGAACCCTTCGCCGACAGAATGCCCAGGTTCACCCCGTCTACCGCACCCGACGCATTGCCGAAGCTCACCACCATGCCGCGAGGCGCCGCGCTATCAAGCGAAGTCAGCCAAGTGTCCTTGCCCACGCCGTCGTACACCACCGGGACTTTTTTCCCGTCAGTCAATTCCAGTACGCGTTGTGCGACGTCTTCGTGGCTGTAATCGATGGTCGCCCAAGCGCCGTTGGCCTTGGCCAGTGCGGCTTTTTCCGGTGAGCTGACCGTGCCGATCAACTTCACGCCCAAGGCCTTGGCCCATTGGCAAGCCAGGGAGCCGACGCCACCGGCCGCGGCGTGAAACAGAATGGTTTCGCCACCCTTGAATTCATAGGTCTGACGCAGCAGGTACTGCACGGTCAGGCCCTTGAGCATGACCCCGGCGGCCTGTTCGAAGCTGATCGCGTCCGGCAGATGCACCAGATTGGCTTCCGGCAACACATGAACATCGCTGTAGGCGCCCAACGGACCGCTGCCGTACGCCACGCGATCTCCCACTTTGAACCGGGTGACTTCACTGCCCACCGCCTCGACCACGCCTGCACCTTCCGAGCCCACACCCGATGGCAGGGCTGGGGGTGCATAGAGACCGCTGCGGTAATAGGTGTCGATGAAATTCAGGCCGATGGCCTTGTTGGTCACGCGAACCTGCTGCGGGCCGGGCTCGGCGGGTTGGTAATCGACATGCTCGAGTACGTCGGGGCCGCCATGGGCGCGGAACTGGATACGCTTAGCCATCAGAACTCTCCTTAGGTCTTGGCTACTGGAGTTGTAGCGCGAAGCTCCCTATCGAACTCCCATGCTTGATCTTCGTCAACTGCGGCAGGCCCATCTGCGATGTTATGCTACGCGCCCATTTGCGCCGGCCCCGCTCCCATGGAGCGCCGCGTAGCTTTGCCCGATTCAAGGTGATGACATGACGACCCGCACCGAGGCCGTAAAAGCCTACCTGCTCGACCTGCAAGACCGCATTTGCGCGGCCCTCGAAGCTGAAGACGGCGGCACGCAGTTCGTCGAAGACGCCTGGACCCGGCCTGCCGGCGGTGGCGGTCGCACCCGGGTGATCGAAAACGGCGCGGTCATCGAAAAGGGCGGCGTCAACTTTTCCCACGTCTTCGGCAGCGGCCTCCCACCGTCCGCCAGCGCCCATCGACCAGAACTGGCCGGCCGTGGCTTCGAAGCCCTCGGCGTGTCTTTGGTCATTCACCCGCACAACCCGCATGTGCCGACGTCCCACGCCAACGTGCGCTTTTTCATCGCTGAAAAAGAAGGCGAAGAACCGGTGTGGTGGTTTGGCGGTGGCTTCGACCTGACCCCTTACTACGGCAATGAAGAAGACTGCGTGCATTGGCACCGCGTCGCCGAGCAGGCCTGCGCGCCGTTCGGTCCGGACGTCTACTCGCGCTACAAAGCCTGGTGCGACAGCTATTTCCACATCAAGCATCGCCACGAGCCACGCGGTATCGGCGGGCTGTTCTTTGATGATTTGAACGAGTGGGACTTCGACACCAGTTTCGCCTTCATGCGTGCCATCGGTGACGCGTTCATCGACGCTTACCTGCCGATCGTGCAGCGCCGCAAAAACGATGCGTTTACCGCCAAACAGCGTGAGTTCCAGGAATTCCGCCGTGGGCGCTACGTTGAATTCAACCTGGTCTACGATCGTGGCACGCTGTTCGGTCTGCAATCGGGCGGGCGCACCGAGTCGATCCTGATGTCCCTGCCGCCGCAAGTACGCTGGAGTTACGATTGGAAAGCCGAGCCGGGCAGCGAAGAAGCGCGGCTGACCGAGTACTTCCTGCAAGACCGCGATTGGTTGGCCAAGGCCTGAACGAGGAATCCTGATGGACCGTTACGTCGTATTCGGTAACCCGATTGGCCACAGCAAGTCGCCGCTGATCCACCGTCTGTTCGCCGAGCAGACGGCTCAGAAACTGGACTACAGCACGTTGCTGGCGCCCCTCGACGATTTTTCCACCTGCGCCCGGACGTTTTTCCTCGAAGGCCGCGGGGCGAATGTGACAGTGCCATTCAAGGAAGAAGCCTATCGTCTGGCGAACAGTCTGACGGCGCGGGCGCAACGCGCCGGTGCGGTGAATACCCTGAGCAAACTCGCTGATGGCGGCCTGCTGGGTGACAACACCGATGGCGCCGGGCTGGTGCGGGACCTGACGGTCAACGCCGGTTTCAGCCTCAAGGGCAAACGCATCCTGCTGCTTGGTGCCGGTGGCGCGGTGCGCGGCGCGCTGGAGCCGCTGCTGGCCGAGCAACCCGCCTCGGTGATCATCGCCAACCGCACGGTGGAAAAAGCCGAACTGTTAGCGGAATTATTCGCGGACCTGGGGCCGGTGTCGGCCAGTGGTTTTGATTGGTTGAAGGAATCGGTGGACCTGATCATCAACGCGACGTCCGCCAGCCTGTCAGGGGATGTACCGCCGATTGCGAGCAGTTTGATCGAGCCGGGCAAAACGGTGTGCTACGACATGATGTATGGCAAGGAGCCGACCTCGTTCTGCCGTTGGGCCAGTGAACATGGCGCGGCGGTGTCGATGGATGGGTTGGGAATGCTCGCTGAACAAGCGGCAGAAGCCTTCTTCCTGTGGCGCGGTGTGCGCCCGGATACGGCGCCGGTGCTGGCCGAGTTGCGTCGGCAGTTGGCCCTTTAAAAGCATCGCGAGCAGGCTCGCTCCCACAGGGGATCACCGAAAACCTGTGGGAGCGAGCCTGCTCGCGATGGCTGCGACACCGATTTAGATCAGTCCTCAAACCGGATCGGGCACTTCTCCGCCCCTTCCAGCTTCCTCAATTCCTCCACCACCTGCGGTCGCGCGCGCCGCAGGGTCAGGCTGCGATCCTGGCGCAATAGCCGCCGCGCTTCCTGGTGCAGCATCTCCACACCTGAATAGTCGATGAAGTTGATCTGCTGCGCTTCGATCACCACGCGCGCGCCGTGCATCCGTTGCAGGCGTACTTGCAGGTAATGGCTGGCGCCGAAAAAGATCGAGCCGCCCACCCGCAGAATGTCTTCATCCCCATCCTGCCAATGCTGCACCCGCGGTTGCGAGGTGCGTTTGAGGTAGAAGAACAGCGAAGCCAGCACCCCGGCGTAGATCGCGGTCTGCAATTCCAGCAGTAGTGTGGCGACGCAGGTCAGCGCCATGACCAGGAATTCGGCGCGGCTGACCCGCAACAACGCGCGAATGCCGCGATGATCCACTAGCCCCCAGGCGATCAACAGAATGCTGCCGGCCATGGCCGGGATCGGAATGTGCGCGATCAAATTCGCGCCGAAGATGGCGAACAGCGCCACCCACATCGCCGAAAAAACCCCGGCCAACGGCGAACAGGCGCCTGCTTCGTAGCTCAGGCCGGAGCGGGTGAAGGAACCGGCTGACAGCGATCCGGAAAAAAACGCTCCGACCATGTTCGATAAACCCTGGGCGCGGACCTCTTGGTTGGCGTCGAGCAACTGCTGGGAGCGGGCCGACAAGGATCGGGCAATCGACAGGCTGGTGACCAGCCCGAGCATGCCCACCGCCACTGCACTGGGTAGCAAACGTAGAATCAGCTCCAGATCCAGCGGCAGCGGGCTGAAAGGCGGCAGCCGCCCGACAAATGCGCTGACCAATTGCACATGGCCGAACATCGATGGCCAAAGCCAGACCAGCAATCCGCTCAGCACCAGGGTGATCAATAGCGTCGGCCAGCGCGGCAGGAGCAATTTGAGGATGACGCCGACGAGGACCGTCGCCAGGCCCAGCATCAGCGACGGTTTGTCCACTTCGCCGAGGTGACTGAAGAGCGTCACCAAGCTGTTCAGCGCTGTGGCCTGGTTGGGTAACTCCAACCCCAGCAGATTCGGCAGTTGACCGATGGCAATCACCACCGCCGCGCCGAGGGTGAAACCCAGCACCACCGAGTGCGAGACGAAATTGACCAAGGCGCCGAAGCGCAGCAAACCGAGCAGCCACTGGAAAATGCCGGCAAGCAGCGTCAGCAACAGGATCAGGGTGACGTAGTCCTCTGACGCCGGAACGGCCAGCGGACTGACGCTGGCGTACAGGACGATAGAAATCGCCGCCGTAGGACCGCAGATCAAGTGCCACGAAGAACCCCAGAGACAGGCGATCAGCACCGGAATAATCGCCGCGTACAGGCCGTATTCAGGTGGGAGGCCGGCGATTAGCGCGTAGGCAATGGATTGCGGCAACGCGAGAATCGCACCGCTGAGGCCGACAATCAGGTCACGACCGACACTGGCGCGGGTTTGCCGGGGCATCCAGGTCAGGAAAGGGAAGAGTGAATGGCGGCTGGGGAAGGCCATGGGTCCTCTCGGGTGGGATTTTGCGCAAGGGTAGCAGGACTAGCCGTTGATCGTTCCCACGCTCCGCGTGAGAATGCATCCCGTGACGCTCCGCGTCACATTACCGAGCGGACGCGGAGCGTCCATTGCGGCATTCCCACGCAGAGCGTGGGAACGATCGGCGGCAGGGATTCAGAGTTTGGCTTTGACGGCCCCCAACGCATCCTTCCCATCCACTGTCTTCACCCCATCCAGCCATTTATCCAGCACCGCCGGATTCGCCTTGATCCAGGCCTTGGCCGCATCAGCGTTGCTGACCTTCTTGTTCACCACCTCGGCCATGATGCTGTTCTCCATTTCCTGGGTGAAACTCAGGTTGGTGAGCAGTTTGCCGACATTCGGGCAGGCCTGTGCATAACCTTTGCGGGTCAGGGTATAAACGCTGCCGGTGTCGCCGAAGTACTTCTCGCCACCTTTGAGGTAATGCATCTTCAGTTGCACGTTCATCGGGTGCGGGGTCCAGCCGAGGAAGGTCACGAACTTCTGTTTTTTCACCGCGCGAGACACTTCGGCCAGCATTGCCTGCTCGCTGGACTCGACCAGTTTCCACTGGCCCATGTCGAAGTCGTTCTTCTTGATGATTTCCTGCAAGGAGATGTTGGCAGGAGCGCCGGAGCCAATGCCGTAGATTTTCTTGTCGAACTTGTCGGCGTATTTGTTCAGGTCGGAAAAATTACGCACACCCGCGTCCCAGACGTAATCCGGGACCGCGAGGGTGAATTCGGTGCCGTCGAGGTTCTTCGCCAGTTGCGTGACATCGCCGGTGGCCACGAATTTGTCGTAGAAACCCTGTTGCGCCGGCATCCAGTTACCGAGAAACACGTCGACCTGGCCATCTTTCAAGCCGCCAAAGGTGATCGGCACTGCAAGCGTGTCGACCTTGGCCTTGTAACCCATGCCGTCCAGCAGAAACCCGGTGATGGCGTTGGTGGCGGCAATGTCGCTCCAGCCAGGGTCGGCCATTTTTACCGTCTCGCAACTCTGCTCGGCATACGCCGATGCACTGCCCAGAGCCAGAAGCCCGACCGTCATTGCTGTGGATAACCTACGCATGGCATTCCCCTTAACATTATTGGTTTTGGCAGGGTTGTGGATAACGTGCTTTACGCTCCAGATCGTCGAGGTCGATGTGGTTGCGCATGTACTGCTGACTGGCGTCCACCAGCGGCTGGTGATCCCAGCTCTTCAACTTGCCGATGGTTAATGCCTCGGCGACAAAACGTCGGCGCCGCTGGCTGGCGAGCACCTGTTGATGGATCGCCGGGATATCCCATTTGGCCCGGGCTTCGGCGAGAAATTCATCGAAAAGCGACTGATGTTGTGGCGATTGGCTGAGTTCTTCCAGTTCGCGCGGATCGTTGTGTACGTCGAAGAGTAGGCAAGGGTCGTCTTCGCTGTAGATGAATTTGTAGTTGCCACGGCGAATCATCATCAGCGGGCTGATGGTGCCTTCAGCCATGTACTCGCCGAAGACCTCGTCGTGACCACCCTGCCCTTGCAGGTGCGAGACCAGCGAGCGGCCATCCAGCGGCAACCCAGGCTCCAGCGACCCACCGGCCAGTTCGACGAAGGTCGGCAACAGATCGGCAGTCGAGACCGCCGCGCTGACCCGGCCAGCCCCGAATTGTCCTGGCGCACTGATCAACAGCGGCACGCGGGCGGCCATTTCGAACCAGTGCATCTTGTACCAGAGCCCACGCTCGCCGAGCATGTCGCCATGGTCGCCGGAGAAGACGATGATGGTGTCCTCGATCAGGCCGGTTTCCTCGAGTGTTTGCAGGAGCTTGCCGACATTACTGTCTATATAGCTGCACGCACCGAAGTACGCACGGCGCGCATCGCGAATCTTATCCACAGGCAGCGGTTTGTCCCACAGGTCGTAAACCTTGAGTAAACGCTGGGAGTGCGGATCCAGTTCAGCCTGCGCCGGGGTTTCGGGCAACGGGATATCGGCATCGTCGTACAGGTCCCAGAAAGCCTTGGGAATGGTGTACGGGTCGTGTGGGTGAGTCATCGAAACGGTCAGGCAAAACGGCTGATCGCCATCCTCGCGGATATGATCGAACAGGTACTGTTGGGCCTTGAACACCACCTCTTCGTCGAAATCCAACTGATTGGTGCGTACGCACGGCCCGGCCTGCAACACCGATGACATATTGTGAAACCAGGTTGGACGCACGTCTGGCTCGTCCCAGTTCACAGACCAACCGTAATCGGCCGGGTAAATGTCGCTGGTCAGGCGTTCTTCATAACCATGCAACTGATCCGGTCCGCAGAAATGCATCTTGCCCGACAGCGCGGTGCGGTAGCCGAGTCGACGCAAGTAGTGGGCATAAGTCGGTACGTCGGCGGGGAAATCGGCCGCGTTGTCGTAGGCGCCGATCTTGCTCGGTAACTGACCGCTGACCAGGGTAAAACGCGACGGCGCGCACAATGGGCTGTTGCAATACGCGGCGTCGAATACCACGCCTTCGGCGGCGAGGCGGCTGAGATTCGGCAGTTTGATGGGCGAAGGGCCGTAGAACGGCAACATTGGCGCGGCCATCTGATCGGCCATGATGAAAAGAATATTCTTGCGCTTCATGTGATCGCGGCATTCCATAGTGAATATTTATGCGAAAGTGCTGCGATCGAGCATGTAGCCCAAGCAATTTGTGGTAAAGCCCATGCACGGCAATGACTAGGATAAGCACAGCTTATGTATGACGCCCTTGGTGATTTGTCTCTGGATTTGCTTCGCGCCTTTGAAGCGGCGGCCCGTCAGCGCAGCTTCACGGCGGCCGCGGTGGAGCTCGGCACCACGCAACCGGCCATCAGCCAGCAGATCAAACGGTTGGAAGAGCAACTCGGGACGCGGCTGTTTGACCGGATCTATCGCGGCATCGAACTGACCGAGGCCGGGACCATCCTGTTTGAGCAGGTTCAGCTCGGATTGCAGAATATCGATGCAGGATTGAGCGCAATCAGCACACAGCACCAACATGAAGTGTTGCAGGTCGCCACCGATTTCGCCTTCGCCGCGTATTGGCTGATGCCGCGCCTGCACCGCTTCCATGCCGCCAATCCTCAGGTGGACGTCAGCCTGGTGACCAGCGAACGCAGCCTTAATATGCTGCGCACCGATATCGATGTGGCGGTGTTGTTTGGGGATGGCCGATTCAAGCAGGGCGAAAGCCATTGGCTGTTCAGCGAAGAAGTGTTTCCGGTGTGCAGCCCGCTGCTGTTAAAGGATCGTCCGCTGCCCTTGCCCTGCCAATCATTGCTCGAGTTCCCGCTGCTGCACCTTCGAGGCGAGAACAGCAGCAACTGGTTCGACTGGAGCGGCGTGTTTCGCGAGTTGGGGATCGCTTCGGCACCTGCGCCCGGGCAATTGCGCTTCGACAATTACACGCTGCTGATCCAGGCCGCGATTGGCGGCCAAGGGGTGGCGATTGGGTGGCGGCACCTTGTGGATAACTTGCTGGCGCAAGGTTTGTTGTGCCGACCGATCGCGGAAACAGTGATCTCCAAACTCGGCTATTACGTGGTCCTGCCCCAGCGGAAACGGCGTGGTGCGCTGATTCAACAGTTCGTGGACTGGCTGATGGCCGAGCAGGCCAGTAGTGCGCAATCGCTCAATGGCTTACCGTTGCCGTCTATTGCTGTATAGCCTCGGTCGCGACAAAGGTCACGTGTTCGCCGACATGCAGGTTCAACCGCAATTCATCGGCAATCCCCACCGCCACCCGGCTCAGCCGTTCAAGCGGCTCGGCGAGGCCCGGCTCCAGGCTGCGGCTGACGTGGCTGAAATGCTCGATGGTCAGCCCTGGCACCCCGCGCGGCGCATTCACCAGCGTCCAGTGCAAGGTGCTGCTTTGCAGGGCCTCGCGGATTTCTTCGGCGGCGTGGCGTTGCAGTCGATCTTCTATCTCCGGATCGTCCAGTGCCTCGAAATCACCGACCAGAAACAGCCGGGCAATCCCTGAGGCCTGCATGCCATCGATCAGAGCGTCCACCGCGAGCACTTGCTCGACCGGGCCGGGCACAATGGATTTTTCCACGTGCTCGCTGCTCATCGGCAATCCGGGTGCATCCAGCAGGCAGATCACCGCAGAACATCCGGCGACGCTCTGCTTGACCCGCTTGGCGTCGAACAAATCACCGGTCTTGGTGCGCAATCCCGGGCGCGGCGCGAGCGCTGTCAGGTCATCAAGAATGGCGATCACTTCATGTTGGCGCCGCAGCATTTCAGCCATTAGCGCACTGCCCAGGCTACTCATGGCACCATAAAGCACTACTTTCACTACGGGGGTTTCGGCATTTTTCATGGCCGTGCTCCGTTCTTCCTATCTTTATGGCGTGTGACCTGTGGGCAACAACGCCGGTTCGACTCGGTTCAGAGGGTTTCAAATGCAGCAGATCAAGGGCTACCACGCCCATGTCTACTTCGACGCCAACACCCTTGCTCAGGCGCGAGCCTTGTGTGAGGAGGCAGCGCAATTGTTTCCAGTGAAGATGGGGCGCGTCCATGAACGCCCGGTGGGCCCGCACCCCGACTGGAGCTGCCAGTTGGCGTTCGAGCCGCAATACATCGGCGACGTGCTGCCCTGGCTTGCGCTCAACCGCAAGGGTTTGGTGGTGTTCCTGCACCCGGACACCGGCGACGATCTGCTCGACCACACTGAGCACGCGATCTGGATGGGCGCGATTCGGCCACTGGATCTGTCTATTTTTTGATCAGTTTACAACTGTTCCTCGGCTTCGCCGGGCAAATGTTCATCCAGGTGCAGCCAGGGCAGTCGGTTGTCAGTCCAGATATGCCTTTGGGCGGGTGCGTGCTCGGGATGATCGAGGGTGGCGATGGTCACGTCGATGCTGTCCGGGCTCAGGTCGGTGACCAGCGCCAGCTGCGCCCCACAGTTGCCGCAGAAATACCGCACGCAGGTTGTTGAAGAGTCGTACTGCGCTGGCGTTCCTTTCACCCATTCAAAGGCTGACGCAGGTACGGTGATCCAAGTGGTCACGATCCCGCCGCTGACCCGCCGACAAATCGAACAATGACAATGGGCGATGTCGCGCAAAGGCCCGCTGAATTGATAGCGCAGATGTCCGCAGTGGCAGCCGCCCGTATGAACTTCGCCCATGTTTTGTCCTCCTGCCCCGTATTCAGGGACTTTGAACCCGCCCGACGACCGGTTGCACATCTGGTCAATGCTTTCATCCGCGAAAGCTGGGTGAAAGCTTCCCCGATTAGGATCGCCCCCACTACCGGCAACAGACCGGTCGGCCAATGCCAGTGTTTTATCGCTCGCACAGCCCATTTAACAACAACAATGGTGATCCTGATGTCCTTTGCAACCCGCCACTTCGCTGTCACTCCACCCATACGCCTTGTGCTTCCCGTTCTGCGCTGACCCACCCGGTTCGCCCATTCCCTAGCCGCGCTATGCCTGGAGTATTCCCATGCTGACTTTCCTTGGCTTTGCCATGGTCATCACGTTCATGTTCCTGATCATGACCAAGCGCCTGTCCGCGCTGATCGCTCTGATCATCATCCCGATCCTGTTCGCTCTGTTCGGTGGTTTTGCGCCGAAGATCGGCCCGATGATGCTCGAAGGCATCACCAAGCTCGCACCGACCGGTGTGATGCTGATGTTCGCCATTCTGTACTTCGCCCTGATGATCGATTCCGGCCTGTTCGACCCGGCCGTGCGCAAGATCCTCAAACTGGTCAAGGGCGACCCGTTGAAAGTTTCGGTCGGCACCGCCGTACTGGCGCTCGTCGTCTCCCTCGATGGGGACGGCGCGACCACTTATATGATCTGCGTGGCCGCCATGCTGCCGCTCTACGCCCGTATCGGCATGAGCCCGCGGATCATGGCCGGCTTGATCATCCTCGCCGGTGGCGTGATGAACATGACGCCCTGGGGCGGCCCGACCGCTCGTGCGGCCAGTGCGCTGCACGTGGACCCGTCCGACATCTTCGTACCGATGATTCCGGCGATGGCTTTCGGGGTGCTGGCCATCCTCGTGATTGCCTACTTCTATGGCAAGCGTGAACGTGCGCGCCTGGGTGAGCTGCACTTGGTGGGCGAGGAAATCGATCACAGTGAAATCAGCGTTTCGCAATTCCCGGATGCCCGTCGTCCGAAGTTGATCTGGTTCAACGGCGCCCTGACCCTGGCCCTGATGTGCACCCTGGTCGCCGGTCTGTTGCCGCTGCCGGTGCTGTTCATGGTGGCGTTCAGTATCGCGATGATCGTCAACTACCCGTGCCTGCAACAGCAGAAGGACCGCGTCGCGGCCCACGCCGGTAGCGTGCTGGCGGTGGTCGGCTTGATCTTCGCGGCCGGTATCTTCACCGGTATCCTGACGGGCACCGGCATGGTCGATGCGATGTCGAAAAGCCTGTTGGCGGTCATCCCGGACTTTCTCGGCCCGTACCTGGCGGTGATCACTGCACTGGTGAGCATGCCGTTCACGTTCTTCATGTCGAATGATGCATTTTATTACGGCGTGTTACCGGTACTTGCGGAAGCCGCCAGCCATTACGGTATAACCGCGGTTGAAATGGCACGTGCCTCGATCGTCGGTCAGCCCGTCCACTTGCTGAGCCCGCTGGTACCATCGACCTACCTGTTGGTGGCCCTGGCCGGTATCGACTTCGGTGATCACCAGCGTTTCACCCTGAAGTGGGCAGTACTGGTTTGCATGTGCATACTGGTCGCCGCCTTGCTGATGGGGATTTTTCCGCTGTTCAGCACTCTATAAGCCCAAGACTCACCATGACGGGTCCAGGCTTTGTTGTTTGAAGCCTGGGCCCTTCGTGGTTTAACACTCGCACAAAGGAATACACATGGAATGGCTGACCAACCCTGAAATCTGGGTTGCCTTCTTTACCCTGACCGCCCTGGAAATCGTCCTGGGTATCGATAACATCATCATGATTTCGATCCTGGTCAGCCGCATGCCCAAGCACATGCAACAGCGCACCCGGATTTTCGGCCTGGCACTGGCCATGATCACGCGGATCCTGTTGCTGCTGTCGATCACCTGGGTCATGCGCCTTACCGCCGACTTGTTCGAAGTGTTCGGCCAGGGGATTTCCGGGCGTGACCTGATCCTGTTCTTCGGTGGCCTGTTCCTGCTGTGGAAGAGCTCGCAAGAGATGTACCACGCGCTGGAAGGTGAAGACGAAACCAATGAGGAGCCGGGCGGCAAAGGCGGCAACTTCCTCTACACCATCATTCAGATCGCAATCATCGACATCGTGTTTTCGCTGGACTCGGTCATCACCGCTGTTGGCATGGTGTCCCACGTACCGGTCATGGTCGCGGCGATCATCGTGGCCGTGCTGGTGATGATGTGGGCTTCCGGCACCATCAGTGCGTTCATCGACAAGCACCCGTCGCTGAAGATGCTGGCGCTGTCGTTCCTGTTGATTGTCGGTACTGTGCTGATTGCTGAATCCCTCGACGTTCACGTACCAAAAGGCTACGTCTACTTCGCCATGGCGTTCTCGCTGGCGGTGGAAGCGATCAACATCAAGATGCGCACCGCCATGGCGAGAAAGCGCAAACAGCAGGATCCGGTGAAGCTGCGCAAGGACATTCCGGGGCAGTAACCCGAATGCCATGTGATGACAAAGGGACCTTCGGGTCCCTTTTTCATATCTGCATCAAGCTGTTTTCATGACAGTTTTGTTTCAATCGCTTCTTTAGCTGTGCGATGCTGGCGCGCAGACCGTTAGCCAACTACAGCTTAAGTACAGAACGTAGAAGAACACGCCGCACCGTCAACTTGCCCCTTTGGGGCGCTACCACCACAGGGGGTCTATATGCTCACCCTGCTCAATTTGTTATCCGCCGTGGCCTTGTTGATTTGGGGCACGCATATCGTCCGAACCGGCATTCTGCGGGTCTACGGCTCCAACCTGCGCCATGTGATTGGGCGGAACATGTCCAAGCGCTGGCTGGCGTTCATCTCGGGGATCGTCGTGACAGCGATGGTCCAGAGCAGCAACGCCACCGCCATGCTCGTCACTTCCTTTGTCGGTCAGGGCCTGATGGCGCTGACCCCGGCCCTGGCGACCATGCTCGGGGCCGACGTCGGTACCGCGCTGATGGCGCGGGTGCTGACCCTGGACCTGTCATGGCTGTCGCCGCTACTGATCTTTCTCGGGGTGATTTTCTTCCTGTCGCGCAAACAGACCCGGGCAGGACAGATGGGCCGGGTGAGTATCGGCCTGGGGCTGATCATCCTGGCGCTGCAGCTGATCGTCGAGGCTGCCGCGCCGATCACCCAGGCCCAAGGCGTGAAGGTGATTTTCGCTTCGCTCACCGGCGACATCTTGCTCGATGCCCTGGTCGGCGCGCTGTTTGCGATGGTTTCCTACTCCAGCCTCGCCGCCGTCCTGCTGACCGCGACCCTGGCCGGTGCTGCGGTGATCAGTCTGCCCGTGGCCATCGGTCTGGTGATCGGCGCCAACATCGGCAGCGGTATCCTTGCCTTCCTCAGCACCAGCATGCAGAACGCCGCCGGCCGCCAGGTGGCGTTGGGCAGCCTGCTCTACAAACTGATCGGCCTGTTGCTGATCATTCCGGTGCTTGAACCGTTGGTGCACTGGATCGACAGCCTGGACTTCAGCCCTCAGGAAATGGTCATTGGCTTTCACCTGCTCTACAACACCACGCGTTGCCTGATCTTGCTGCCCAGCGTCGGACCGATGGCCAAATTCTGTGCGTGGGTGCTGCCGGAGCGCCCGCAAATCAACGGTACTGCCAAACCGCGGCATCTTGATCCAACAGCGCTGGTTACGCCCAGCCTGGCACTGGCCAATGCCGCCCGGGAAACCCTGCGCATCGGCGACCTGATCGACAACATGCTCGAAGCCATGCTCGACGTGCTGCACGGCAAACAAACCGCCGTGACCCAGGAAATGCGGCGCCTGACCGATGATGTGGAATCGCTCTACGGTGCGATCAAACTGTATCTGGCGCAAATGCCCCGCGAAGACCTCAGCGAGCAGGACAGCCGGCGTTGGGCGGAAATCATCGAGCTGGCGATCAACCTTAAACTCGCCAGCGACCTCATCGAACGCATGCTGCGCAAGGTTCAGCAGCAGAAAACCTCGCAGCGTCGGTCTTTTTCCGAGGCTGGCCTGGAAGAGTTGGCGGGGCTGCACAGTCAATTGATATCCAACCTGCGCCTGGGGTTGTCGGTGTTCCTTAGTGCCGATAAGGAAAGTGCCCGCCAGTTATTGCGTGAGAAACGGCGCTTTCGCGCACAGGAACGGCGCCTGGCCCATGCTCACGTCAGCCGACTGCAACGTAAGATCATGCAGAGTATCGAGACCAGCTCGTTGCACCTTGAGTTGATTGCCGACATGAAACGTCTGAATTCGCTGTTTTGCAGCAGCGCCTATGTGGTGCTGGAAACTTCCGACACCGGAGCCCTGGCGGTCGACGATTTGGCTGACATCACACATTCACCTTGAACGTCTGGCAGAGTGGTCAGTCAGTAACATTGATTCAGCATTAAGGCCGCCATCGCGAGAAGGCTCGCTTCCACAGGTGATCTGAGTCGGACACACTTTCCGATTTCACCGGAGATCCACTGTGGGAGCGAGCCTGCTCGCGATGGCGGCCTGGCTGACGACACGGATCTCCGATGGGTTGCCTGGAAGCTTGTTATGCGTTGTCTGTTGTTCGCTTGTCTGTTGCTTGGCTCATTCCCTTCATTTGCCCTGGATCGCTTTCAGGTCGAGGGCTACACGCTGCCCAACGGCCTGCAGTTGCTGCTCAAGCCCGGTACCGAGCGCGGGCATGTGGCGATTCGTCTGGTGGTCGGCGTCGGCATCGATGATTTCAGTTGCGCCGAAAAGGCGCTGCCGCACCTGCTTGAGCACTTGCTGTTCAGCGGCATCGACGCCACGGGCGAAGGCGGGCTGGAAGAGCGCATGCAGGCCCTGGGTGGAGAGTGGAACGCTTACACCAGCAATGCCGATACGACGTTCGTCATCGAAGCCCCGGCGAAAAACCAGCGCAAGGTCCTCGACCTGCTGCTGGCGCTGCTGACCCAGACCCGAATCGACGACAACGCCATCAACGCCGCCAAACAAGTGGTCGAGCGTGAAGACGGCGGCCATTACACGCACCTGCAACGCTGGCTGGATCGCCAGGATCTTGGCCACACGGCGAGTAATCAGCTGGCGGTGGAACTGGGCCTCAAATGCCCCGAGCGGCCTGAGGTCGATCACCTGAGCCGCGATCAGCTGGAAAAGGTGCGCGAGGCCTGGTACGCGCCCAACAACATGACCCTGATCGTCGTCGGCGACCTTGAGCGGTTGCTGCCGGCCTATCTGGAGCGGTCTTATGGCGCGCTTGAAGCGGTCGATCCGACTGATCACCTGCCCCTGCCGGCGATCCAGGCCAGTGCTGCCCATGAACGCACCCTGAGTCGCGGTCTGGTTGGCGGCAGTGCCAAGTTGCATTGGCTGGTGCCAGAGCCGGTGCTGGAAGATCAGCACGACCAAACCTTCGACTTGCTCAAGGATTATCTGGACTGGGCGCTCTACCGCCAATTGCGCCTGGCCCATGGCCTGTCCTACGGGCCTTCGGCCGAGCGCGAGGTGTTTGGCGGTGTGGGCTTCATGAGCCTGAACGCGGACCTTGAGCGCGACGACGTGCCCCAAGCCAAACGGGTGCTGGATGATTTGAAGGCCGGGTTGCTCAGGGACGGTCTGAATGCCGACACTTTCAACCGCATCAAGCAGGCCGCCATCGCCCGCCAGGCCTGGGCCGTGCAAGGCAACAGCGCGCTGGCCGATTATTACTGGAGTGCCCTTGGGGACTATGAGAATGGCCGCTTCGCCAACCCGGCCAAGGAACTCCAAGGGGTGACGCTGGAAGAAGCAAACAAGGCCATGCGTGAATTGCTGATGCAGCCGGGCTACCTGCGCATCGAACAGCCGTTGATCAGTGATGATCAGTTTGTGTGGATGATTGCCGGGGTGCTCGGTTTGCTTGTACTCAGTCTGTTGGCTTGGCGCGTCCATCGCCGAAAGTGAGTATTCCCTGTGGCGAGGGAGCTTGCTCCCGCTCGGCTGCGCAGCAGTCGTAAATCGGCATCCTAGACCGGCCTGAAAATACGCGTCGATTAGTTTTGGGGGCGTTTCGCACCCCAGCGGGAGCAAGCTCCCTCGCCACAATGCTGTATGGGGCAATCGGACGTAGCCCCTCGCCACGCCGCCCTCTCGGCGGTTACCCTGTCGAGGATTTTTCCCACGACTATTGTGAACCGCCGAATGCCTAATCTGACCCTATACGTCCAGCGCATCCTGGAGCTGATGAAGCGCTACCCGGGGGCCATTGCGCTCGGTGGGTTCATTTCAGGGGTCGGCAGCTTCATGCTGGTGGATCGCCAACAGGGGCTGGCGACCTGGATCACCACCATCATGCTGGTCAGCTGGGTCTGGCTGATGCTGGAAAACAGCCTCACCAAGCTGTTCGCCAGGGTCTTCAAGCGCGAAATACCCCAGCCATTGCTGCGTTATGCAACGCAGATGATCCATCAGGAAAGCCTGTTCTTCGTCCTGCCGTTCTTTTTGATCACCACCACCTGGAACAGCGGCCAGTTGTTCTTCACTGGATTACTGAGCATGGCGGCGCTGATTTCGATCATCGACCCGCTCTACTACAAATGGCTGGCACCGCGCCGCTGGGCGTTCCTGGCGCTGCACACCCTGACCCTGTTCGCGGCCCTGCTGACCGCCCTGCCCGTCATTTTGCACCTCACCACCGCCCAGAGCTTCAAGCTGGCGCTGGGCATTGCCATGTTGCTGTCGTTCCCGAGCCTGGCCTCGATCTTCCCGATTCGCACGGTGCGCAATGCGTTGGCGATTCTCAGCATCACCGTCGGCATCGGCGCCGCCGGTTGGGTGCTGCGCTCCTGGGTTCCGCCGGCGACCCTGTGGATGACCGATGTGGCGATCAGCACCCAAATGCAGGACCGCACCCCCGGCAAGAGCCTGGAAGAAGTCAGCGCCGAGCAGATTCGCGGGGGTGGGCTGTACGCGTACACCGCGATCAACGCCCCGCGAGGTCTGGCCGAACGGATTTATCACGTCTGGATGTTCAACGGTAAAGAAGTCGACCGTATCCCTCTGGATATCAATGGAGGGCGCAAGGAAGGCTATCGCGCCTGGACCCACAAGCAGAACTTCCCCGGCAACCCCGCAGGCAAATGGCAGGTCCGGGTGCTGACCGAGGACGGTCAGTTGATTGGCGTGCTGCGCTTCAAGGTCAAGGACAGCACACCCATCAAAGAAAAGTAACGCGGTTCGTGCTATTAGTCAGATCTGCGTAATAGCCGAACAAGCACGGAGCTTATGACTAGCAGCACATTGCCTGGCAGTGCCCGACTGGACACCTCGCAAAGCCCTGCCCTATTGCGGGTCACGGGTGACTGGACGCTCGCCCATTACACCGATCTCAGCCGCCTGAGCGAAAAGCTCCGCGGCCAATACGACAACAACACCCACATCGACCTCAACGGCCTCGGCGCGCTCGACACCGCTGGCGCATCGCTGCTGGTGGAGTTGCTGGGTTCCGAGCGTTTGGGTCGATCCGCCGAGCATCCCGATTGCACACTGTCCTCGGCTGACCGCGCGTTGTTGCAGACCGTCTATTGCTCGCTGACCGACTTCTGCGTGCCGATCAAGGAACCGGAAATCAACGTCGGCATTCAACTGCTGACCCGCATCGGCCGCGCGGTCGACGCGGTCTGGCAGGACACTCTGCAACTGCTGGGTTTTGTCGGCCTGATTCTGGAAACTATCGCTCGCGGCCTGTTTCGCCCCAAACGCTGGCGCCTGACGCCGATGGTCGCGCACATCGAACAGACCGGCCTCGACGCCGCCCCCATCGTCGCCCTGCTGACCTTTCTGGTGGGCGCGGTGGTGGCGTTTCTCGGGGCGACGGTGTTGGCGAGTTTCGGCGCGAGTATTTTTACCGTAGACCTGGTGGCGTTCTCCTTCCTGCGCGAATTCGGGGTGTTGCTGACCGCGATCCTGATGGCCGGCCGCACCGCCAGTGCCTTCACCGCGCAGATCGGATCGATGAAAGCCAACGAAGAAATCGACGCTATCCGCACCCTGGGCCTCGACCCGATGGAGCTGCTGGTGGTGCCGCGCGTGTTGGCCCTGCTGATCGCGCTGCCGATGCTGACCTTTCTGGCGATGTTGTCGGGGATCATCGGCGGCGGCGTAGTCTGCGCGCTGTCGCTGGATATCTCACCGGCGATGTTCCTGTCATTGCTGCAAACCGACATCGGTGTTCAGCACTTTCTGGTGGGGATGGTCAAAGCGCCGATCTTCGCGTTTCTGATCGCCGCCATCGGCTGTCTTGAAGGCTTCAAGGTCAGCGGTAGTGCCGAGTCCGTCGGCGGGCACACCACGTCGAGCGTGGTCCAGTCCATTTTCGTGGTGATCGTGCTCGACGCCGTGGCTGCGCTGTTTTTCATGGAGATGGGCTGGTGAGTCGTCTAACCCGAGCGCCCTCCGAGGCGGTGATCGAAGTCCGTGGTCTGTGTAATCGCTTCGGCCGTCAGAGCGTGCACGAGAACCTCGATCTGGATTTGCACAAGGGCGAAATCCTGGCGGTGGTCGGCGGGTCCGGCAGCGGCAAGTCAGTGCTGTTGCGCAGCATCGTCGGCTTGCGCCAGCCCAGCGAAGGGATGGTGAAAGTCTTCGGCAAAAACCTGCCGACGCTGCCTGAACACGAACGCTCGATGGTCGAACGACGCTTTGGCGTGCTGTTCCAGAAAGGCGCCCTGTTCTCTTCGCTGACCGTGACCGAGAACGTCGCCCTGCCCCTGATCGAGCACGCCGGTTTGAGCCGAGAGGACGCCGAGCACCTGGCGGCAGTGAAAATGGCCTTGGCCGGTCTGCCGCTGTCGGCGGCCGACAAGTACCCCGCTTCGCTGTCCGGCGGCATGATCAAGCGTGCGGCACTGGCCCGCGCGCTGGCGCTGGACCCGGACATCCTGTTTCTCGACGAACCCACTGCCGGCCTCGATCCGATTGGCGCGGCTGCGTTCGATCAATTGATCCTGACCCTGCGCGATGCGTTGGGCCTGAGTGTGTTTCTGGTGACCCACGACCTCGACACGCTCTACACCATCACCGACCGCGTGGCGGTGCTGGCGCAGAAGAAAGTACTGGTGGCGGACGCCATCGACAAGGTCTCGGAAACCGACGATCCGTGGATTCACGAATACTTCCATGGCCCTCGCGGCCGCGCGGCGCTGACGGCCGCTCAACAGCTCAAGGAGGTCTGACATGGAAACCCGAGCTCATCATGTATTGATTGGCCTGTTCACCGTGATTGTGGTGGCGGGCGCCCTGCTCTTCGGCTTGTGGCTGGCCAAGTCCAGCGTCGACACCGAATTCAAGGATTACGAAGTCGTCTTCAACGAGGCCGTCAGCGGCCTGTCCAAGGGCAGCGCCGTGCAGTACAGCGGGATCAAGGTCGGTGACGTGGTGACCTTGCGTCTGGACCCGAAAGACCCGCGCCGGGTGCTGGCGCGGATCCGCCTGGGCGGCGATACACCGATCAAGGAAGACACCCAGGCCATATTGGCGCTGACCGGGATCACCGGCACTTCGATAATCCAGCTCAGCGGTGGTACGCCGCAAAGTCCGACGCTCAAGGGCAAGGACGGTAACTTGCCGACGATCATTGCATCGCCCTCGCCCATCGCCCGTTTGCTCAATGACAGCGGCGACCTCGTGGCTGGCGTGAACATGCTGCTGCACAACGCCAATCAGGTGTTTTCTTCGCAGAACGTCGAGCGCATCAGCAAGACCCTTGAGCATCTTGAACAAACCACCGGCACCATCGCCGACCAGCGCGGCGATATTCGCCAGGCGATGCAGCAACTGGCCTCGGTCGGCAAGCAGGCCGGCGCCATGCTGGAGCAGACGTCGGCGCTGATGCGCAACGCCAATGGCATGCTCAACGATCAAGGCAAGCAGATGTTCGGCAGTGCCGAGCAGGCAATGAAGTCGCTGGAACAGAGCAGCGCGACCATCAACACATTGCTCACGACCAATCAGGACTCGATCAACAGCGGCATGCAAGGCCTCAATGGCCTGGCCCCGGCGGTGCGTGAACTGCGCGACACCCTGACGTCGTTGCGGGCTATTTCCCAGCGTCTGGAAGCCAACCCCGCCGGTTATTTGCTGGGCAATGACAAGGACAAGGAGTTCACGCCATGAAACTGCTTCACCTCACCCTCCTCGCCAGCTTCATGGTGCTCAGCGCCTGCTCGATCCTGCCCAAGTCCGAGCCGTCCGATGTCTATCGGTTGCCTTCGGCCCAGGGCAGCGCATCGGCCAGTCACGGGACGCCGCAGCGCTGGTCATTGCGCCTGTCCAAGCCGCAGACCAGCGAAGCCTTGAACAGCTCGAGGATCGCCGTGATCCCTCAAGGTGACCTGATCAGCAGCTACAAGGCCTCACGCTGGAGCGACCCGGCACCGGTGTTACTGCGCAATCGTCTGTTGGATGGTTTCCAGCGTGATGGTCGGGTGACATTGCTGAGCACCGATGACAGCAATTTCCAGGCGGATCTTGAACTGGGCGGTAGCCTGCAGGCATTTCAGACTGAATACCAAGGAACGCATGCGAATGTCGTCGTGCGACTGGATGCGTTGCTGGTGCGCGGTTATGACCAGCGAATCCTCGCCAGCCGACGCTTCGAAGTGCGCCAGCCGTTGAGCGATGCTCAGGTACCGGCGGTGGTGGCCGGGTTTGGCCAGGCCAGTGACCAGTTGACGGCGCAGGTGGTGAGCTGGGCGGTGGAGCAAGGACAGAAAGTTGCGCCGCCCGCCAGAAACGCCGCGAATCCCTTGTAGCAGCTGGCGCAGCCTGCGTTCGGCTGCGAAGCAGTCGTCAATCCGTTATCCCGCATCTATCAGGTGGATCGCGGTGTCTGGTTTTGCGACTGCTTCGCAGCCGAACGCAGGCTGCGCCAGCTGCTACAGGTTTTGTGGTTAGCCGAAGAACCAGTAGCAGACGCCGATCGCGCCGAGAACGCCGGCAAGCTCCGCCAGCAATGCGCACCCCACCGCATGCCGCGCCCGCTGGATCCCCACCGCGCCGAAGTACACCGCCAATACATAGAACGTCGTTTCAGTACTGCCCTGAATCGTCGCCGCCACCAGCGCCGGGAAGCTGTCCACGCCAGAGGTTTTCATGGTTTCGATCAGCATCGCCCGGGCGGCACTGCCGGAAAATGGCTTGACCATGGCGGTCGGCAGCGCATCGACGAAGCGCGTGTCCCAACCGGCCCATTCCACCAGGTGCCGAATCCCGTCCAGGCCAAAGTCCAGCGCTCCGGATGCCCGCAGCACGCCGACGGCGCACAGCATCGCCACCAGATACGGCAGCAGGTTCTTGGCCACGTCGAAGCCTTCTTTGGCGCCTTCGACGAACGCTTCGTAGACCTTCACTTTGCGTAGCGCGCCGATCACCAGAAACACCATGATCAGCCCGAACAACGTCACGTTGCCGAGGATCGATGACAGGCCGGCCAGAGCGGTCGCTGACAGCGTCGCCAGCAGCGCCATGAACGCACCGAGGGCCAAGGCGCCGGGAATCAGGTAGGCGAGCACCACCGGGTCCCACAGGCGCAGGCGCTGCATGAACGCCACCGACAGCAGGCCGACCAATGTCGAGCAACTGGTGGCGAGCAGGATTGGCAGGAACACCAGGGTCGGATCGGGCGCACCTTGCTGGGCGCGGTACATGAAGATCGTCACCGGCAGCAGGGTCAGGGAGGAGGCGTTGAGCACCAGGAACAGAATCTGCGCGTTGCTGGCGATGGTGTCGCTGGGGTTGAGCTCTTGCAGCGCCTTCATGGCTTTGAGGCCGATTGGCGTGGCGGCATTGTCCAGGCCCAGGCCGTTGGCGGCGAAGTTCAGCGTGATCAGGCCGATGGCCGGGTGCCCGGCCGGCACTCCCGGCATCAGCCGCAGGAACAACGGGCCCAACGCTTTGGCCAGCCACTCGACGATCCCGGCCTTCTCGGCAATCCGCAGAAAGCCCAGCCAGAGCGTCAGGGTGCCGAACAACAGGACCATGACTTCGACCGACAACTTGGCCATGGCAAAAATGCTTTCCACCATCGCCGCGAAGATCCCGGCGTTACCGCCGATCAGCCATTGCGCCAGCGCCGAAACGGCAGCCACGATGAAGAAGCTTAGCCACAGGCCATTGAGCATCAGTTAAATCCCCCGAAGAATGCGGCGAATGATAGCGGGGTAGCCAGAAACGACAAACCCCGGATTTCTCCGGGGTTTGTTTTGGCTCTTGTGGGAGCGACTGTGGCGAGGGGGCTTGCCCCCGTTGGGCCGCGCAGCGGACCCGGATTTGCGAGCGCTGCGGACTCGAACGGGGGCAAGCCCCCTCGCCACACAAGCCTCGCTCCTACAAGGGCAACGCATCAGCCCTTGGAAACTTCACCCACTGGCAATTTTTCCTTGCTGCGCCAGTGCGGCAAGGAGTTCCAGTAGCGCTGGCCCTTGGCATCGTCGTACATGCCTTCCCAGCGTGCGATGACCAGCACGGCCAAGGCATTACCGATCACGTTCAGCGCGGTACGGGCCATGTCCATGATGCGGTCGACACCGGCGATGAACGCCAGGCCTTCCAGCGGAATACCCACGCTGCCCAAGGTGGCCAGCAGCACCACAAAGGACACACCCGGAACGCCGGCGATGCCTTTGGAGGTGACCATCAGGGTCAATACCAGCAGCAATTGCTGGCTGATCGACAGGTCGATGCCGTAGAGCTGGGCAATGAAGATGGCCGCAATGCTCTGGTACAGGGTCGAACCGTCGAGGTTGAACGAGTAGCCGGTCGGTACCACGAAGCTGCAAATGGCTTTCGGCGCGCCGTAGGCTTCCATTTTCTCGATCACGCGCGGCAGCACGGTTTCGGAACTGGCGGTGGAGTAGGCCAGCACCAGCTCATCCTTGAAGATGCGCATCAGCTTGAGCACCGAGAAGCCGAACAGGCGAGCGATCAGGCCCAGCACCACGAAGGCGAAGAAGGCGATGGCGACGTAAACCAGGATCACCAGTTTGGCCAGCGGAATCAAAGAGGCGAAGCCGAAGTTGGCCACGGTCACCGCGATCAGTGCGAACACGCCGATCGGGGCGTAGTTCATGATCATGTGGGTGACTTTGAACATGCTTTCCGACACGCCCTGGAACATCTTCACCAGCGGCTCGCGCAGGTCCGATTGCAGGCTCGACAGACCGAGGCCGAACAATACGGAGAAGAAGATGATCGGCAGCATTTCGCCGCGGGCCATGGCCGCGAAGATGTTCGACGGGATCAGGTTGAGGATGGTCTGGATGAACGCATGTTCATGCTGAACCTCGGCGGCAGTGGCCTGGTACTTGGAAATATCCACGGTACCCAGGGTGCTCATGTCGATGCCGGTGCCCGGATGGAACACGTTGGCCAGCACCAGACCGACCACGATGGCAATGGTGGTGACGATCTCGAAGTAAATGATGGTCTTCAGACCGATACGCCCGAGCTTTTTCGCGTCGCCGACGCCTGCAATACCGACGATCAGTGAAGAGATCACGATCGGGATCACAATCATCTTGATCAGACGGATAAAGATATCGCCTGCTGGTTGCAGGACGTTGCTGATCCACCAGGCTTTTTCGGCACTGAAATGGTTGAGCAGCGCACCGATTGCAATCCCCAATACCAGACCGATGAGGATCTGCCAGGCGAGGCTAAGCTTTGCCTTCTTCATATCTTTACCCTTACTTGCGTTTGACTCAGGCAGATGCAAGAACTGGAACGCTTGTGGCGAAAAAGTCTTGTGCATCTACCCCCGTATAAGGTGCCCCGGAGCGCTTGTTATCGGCTCTCTGGCAGGCGAAAAAAGGCGCAACTATTCAGATGCAAGGAAGCGACGTCTAATGCCGTAAACGCCTACCCTATGCCGAATCGGCATGAGCTTTTTCAACTGAAACTCGCGTCCCAACCGGTTCGAATACGACATTTCGGCAGGCATAAGTGCCGTGAACCGGCCATCGCAGAGGAGGTTGGTTGTTTTTTGATCAAGGGAATGAGGACTGAAACTTGGGAAAAAGCCTACGTTCTAGGGCGAAAACTCTCGGCCTTTGAGTGGCAGTTTTCTCGATATACGGTCACCAACGAAACACGGCGAAATGGTTTTGCGAGGAATTAGCGAAGAGGGCGCGGAGGAGGCGAGCAGAACGCTCTAGGACAACACTTTGCGCTGATGAAGCTCTTCGCAAGCCCGTCGATCCACGAGGGGACCGACGAACTTGCGTCGCAGCTTCTGCCTGATCCGGCCCTTTTGCGCAGGCACTCCCTGTACCCGTAGGTCACTCCGCCCCTGCAACAGGCAGAACGTCCCGGCCCCCTGATCATGCGCCTACCCTCCTCGGGTAGCGCAGTGGAAGAAGCCATGCTGCTTCTTTCATGTTACGAATTCAGTACCAGTTCGGATCTTTCTTCAGTTGTTCCATCAACAAGTCCTGCATGCCCTGGTCTGGCTTTCCAAGAAAGCGGTAGTCGGCATGCCGCGTGGGCGACTTGTCGGCCGGCAGTCCCGCAGGCACTTCGACCAGCATGGCGTAGGCTTCCTTCTTGTCGAAGCTGACGGCGACGATCAAGCGCTTGTTGAGGCACGTCGACTGCAATTCGCACAACGGCCCAACCAGATACTTTTCACCATCTTCTTCAACGGCATTCATTTGCTCGGCGTCGCCGGACAGGTTCATGACCCATTCCCGCAAGCGTTCTTCCTTCTTCACCACGCCTTGCCAGGTTTCGCGGTACTGCGGGTCTGCCGTCAGCAACTCATTGACCCGCGCCTGGCCGTCATTGGCCGCTGTTGCCATGGCACTACCGCCCAGAAGCAGGGCGGCTGCCAGTGTCTTTAACAAAACGCTCATATTCACCCTCGACCGCGACGGCCAAAGAAGAAGGAAGCAATGAACATCACCAGGAACACGACAAAGAGAATCTTGGCGATACCCGTGGCGGTGCCCGCGATACCACCGAAGCCCAGTACTGCAGCGATGATGGCAATGATCAAGAATGTGATTGCCCAGCTCAACATGGTGATTCTCCTTACACTTCTATTAGAGGTGTTGCTTGTGGTGCGTTTCCCGGCGCATCGAGCGCGCCAAGTTCATGTATTTAGAACACCCAACGTTCCTGGTGAGGCATCTCATCCGCAGGCTGAGCCTGGTCGACGTCCATCATTCGCATTGGGGGGCTGTCAGCCTGGTTGCTGCTGGCCGCACTGAAATGGGTTTGGGTCGGTTGTTGAAACGACAAGCGTGGCGCTTCTTGCTGTTGGTTCTGCTCCCAACGCTGAAACTGCTGGCCGGCGATCAAGGTGATCAGTAGCGCCAGAACAGCAAACAGACCTTGCTGGATATGCAGTGGCGAGATACGCAACTGGGCGGCACGTTGGCGACTCATCCTGAAGCTCCTCCCACTCTGTGGTGATTTTGTTAGGGGCGACATCTTGAAGGCCCCGGGTAATCAGAGTGTTGCAGGCGCCATGCCAGCTTTTTGAGATAAAAAAATCCAATTAAATCAATTAGTTATCAGTGGTGTGGAAAACGTGGCGGACGCATCCTGCACGATGGCCCTTTGGAAGTCGTGCGTAATGCACGATGGGCTGTGTAGGAACTTTCAACATTTTTGAATTGCGAGGGGGACATGGATGTCACAAGGGGACACCGGCAATCGCCTGCGAACCGGCTATCTGATAAAAAAACAACAAAATCAGGCGATTAGCCGTAGGGTGAGGGGAAAGCTACGCTGCTGTGGCTGAAATCGACCAGAATCAACCATGCAACTTGCCCGATTATTCCGGGACTAACCAAGATTATTCATTAAGGAGCGTAGGAAAATGGAGTCAGCCACTGAGCATCAAGGCCGCATTCTGCTGGTGGACGATGAGTCCGCCATCCTGCGTACGTTTCGTTATTGCCTCGAAGATGAAGGCTACAGCGTCGCTACCGCCAACAGCGCCGCTCAGGCTGATGCACTGCTTCAGCGTCAAGTGTTCGACCTGTGTTTCCTCGATCTGCGCCTGGGGGAAGACAACGGCCTTGATGTGCTGGCTCAAATGCGCATTCAGGCGCCCTGGATGAGAGTAGTGATCGTCACCGCTCACTCGGCCGTGGACACGGCGGTCGATGCCATTCAGGCCGGGGCCGCTGACTATCTGGTCAAGCCTTGCAGCCCCGACCAATTACGCCTGGCCACCGCCAAGCAACTGGAAGTGCGGCAACTGTCGGCACGCCTGGAAGCTCTTGAAGGCGAAGTGCGCAAACCCAAGGATGGCCTGGACTCTCACAGCCCGGCGATGAAAGTCGTGCTCGAAACCGCCCGCCAGGTGGCCAACACCGATGCCAACATTTTGATTCTCGGCGAGTCTGGCACCGGTAAAGGCGAGCTGTCCCAGGCCATTCACGGCTGGAGCAAGCGCTCGAAGAAATCCTGCATCACGATCAACTGCCCGTCCCTGACCGCCGAACTCATGGAAAGCGAGCTCTTCGGCCACAGTCGTGGCGCGTTCACCGGGGCCAGCGAAAGTACTCTGGGGCGGGTCAACCAGGCCGACGGGGGAACGCTGTTTCTTGACGAGATCGGCGATTTTCCATTGGTTTTGCAACCAAAACTGTTGCGTTTTATCCAGGATAAAGAATACGAACGGGTGGGCGACCCCATCACCCGCCGCGCCGATGTGCGCATCCTCGCGGCCACTAACCAGAACCTCGAAGACATGGTCCGCGACGGCCGTTTCCGTGAAGATTTGCTCTACCGCCTGAACGTCATCACCTTGCACCTGCCGCCACTGCGCGAGCGCAGGGAGGATATCCTGAATCTGGCCGATCGCTTTCTGGCCCGTTTCGTCAAGGAATACGCACGCCCGGCTCGGGGTTTCAGCGATGACGCCCGTGAAGCGCTGCTCGGTTACCGCTGGCCGGGGAATATTCGCGAACTGCGCAACGTTGTGGAGCGGGCAAGCATCATTTGCCCACAGGAACGGGTCGAGATCACTCACTTGGGCATGGCTGAAACCCCGGTGAACAACGCGCCTCGCATCGGCGCTGCGCTGAGCCTGGATGAATTGGAAAAAGCCCACATCGGAGCGGTCCTCGCCACGGCAGATACGCTGGACCAGGCCGCCAAGACCCTGGGTATCGATGCCTCGACGCTGTACCGAAAACGCAAGCAGTACAACTTGTGAGCTGTCTCCGATGAGACTGGCAATGAAATTGCGCACGCGGCTGTTCTTGAGTATTTCCGCGCTGATCACCGTGGCACTGCTCGGGCTGTTGCTCGGGCTGGTCAGCGTGATGCAGATGGCGAGTTCCCAGGAAGCGCTGATTCGCAACAATTTCGCCACGCTCGACCTGGGACTGAAATTGCGCCAGAGCTTGGGTGATCAGATGATGATCATGCTCAGTGAGAAGCCGGATCCCGTAGCGTTCGAGGCATCCAAACAGCAGTATTTCCAGTTGCTTGACGACGGCATTGTCCAAGCCAAGGCTGGCGATGAGCATCAGCAAGGTTTCGAACGGGCCAGGACGGACTACCTGAGCTTTCTCCAGGCGTACGACCTGTCGCGTGACTCGACGCAGGTGTTGAGTGGCAACAAAGAGCTCACCGAAAAACTCAATGCGCTGCGCAATAGTCTGATCGCCGAGCAAAAGCGTGCGCTGGATAACATCAATGCCACCGAACGGCAGGCCCGGGAGAGGGCGCTGCTGGTTGCCGGCCTGCTCGGGCTGGTGGGGCTGGCAGTGTTGATCATCGGCTTCGTCACCGCCCACGCTATCGCTCAGCGTTTTGGTGCGCCGATCGAGGCGCTGGCCCAAGCGGCGGACAACATCGGCCAAGGCAATTTCGAAGTGACGCTGCCGATTTCCTCGGCCGTGGAAATGAACCTGCTGACCAAGCGTTTCGGGATCATGGCCGAGGCCCTGCGTGAGCACCAGGCCACCAATATCGATGAGCTGCTCGCAGGCCAGCAGCGGTTGCAGGCCGTACTCGACAGCATCGACGATGGCTTGCTGATGATCGACCGCGATGGCCGTCTGGAACACCTCAATCCGGTTGCGCAACGTCAATTGGGCTGGGAAAGCGATCGTCTCGGTCAAGGTCTGGGGGTGGCGCTTGAGCGCCCCGAACTCGATGATCAGCTGCAACTGGTACTGCGCGGGGGCACCCTGGAGCGCGCGCCTGAGGACCTGAGTATCGAGGTCGACGGGGAGTCGCGGTTGCTGACCTTTAGCCTGACGCCAGTCAGCCACACCCAAGGGCATATTCTGGGCGCCGTGATGGTGCTGCATGACGTCACCGAGCAGCGGGCGTTTGAGCGGGTGCGCAGCGAGTTCGTGCTGCGCGCCTCCCATGAATTGCGAACGCCGGTCACTGGAATGCACATGGCGTTCGGCCTGTTCCGCGAGCGCGCGCACTTTGCCAAGGACTCGCGTGAAGCTGATCTGCTGGACACCGTGAATGAGGAAATGCAGCGCTTGATGCAGTTGATCAATGACCTGCTGAACTTCTCCCGCTACCAGAACGGATTGCAGAAACTCACATTGGCACCGTGCTCCATCGAGGATTTGCTGGAGCAGGCCCGGACACGTTTTGCCGGCCAGGCACAAGAGCAGGGCCTCGAACTTCTAGTGGAAGTGCAAGGGCCATTACCGCGATTGCAGGCCGATCAGCCGCAGCTGGATCGGGTGCTCGACAACCTGATCGACAACGCGTTGCGCCATACCGCCACCGGCGGGCAAATACGTTTGCAGGCTCGACGCCATGGGGAGCGGGTGATTATCAGTGTCGAGGACAACGGCGAAGGCATTGCCTATGGCCAGCAGGGGCGGATTTTCGAACCCTTTGTCCAGGTGGGTCGCAAGAAGGGCGGTGCCGGGCTCGGTCTGGCACTGTGCAAGGAAATTGTGCAGTTGCATGGCGGCCGAATGGGTGTTTATTCGCGACCGGGGCAGGGGACTCAGTTTTATATGGCGTTGTCGGTTTAGACCGCAATCGCTTCAGGCTTCGTCATCGAGACGGCGGGCGGTCAATCGGCGGCCACGGGTAATCAGTTCGATGAATTGCACCGCACTCAAGGCATGGGCGAACAGCCAGCCCTGACCGAACTTCACACCTTCGCTGCTCAGAAGCGCCGCCTGGGATTCAAGTTCGATGCCTTCAGCGATCACCTTGAGCTGCAGGGCCTGGGCCATATGAATGATGTGCGGGGCGACACCGCTACTTGCAGCGTCATGACCCAGTGCATCGATAAACGCCTTGTCGATTTTCAGGCAATCGACTGGCAGGGTTTGCAGATAGGCGAGGCTGCAATAGCCGGTGCCAAAGTCATCGATCAGCACTTGATGCCCGACATCCCGCAAGGCTTGCAGGTTTTCCCGGGCGACCACAACATCGATCAATCCCCGCTCGGTCACCTCAAAGGCAATTTGCTTGGCTGCGACGCGGTGCAAGGTCAGCAGGCGCGCCATTACCTGGCCGATGCGCGGCACCATGACGTCGCAGGCCGCCAGGTTGACCGAGATGTACAGCTGCGGATTGGCCCGCAACAAGTGTCCCAGCTGTTCAAGCAGACGTTGCAGGACGAAATCGGTCATCTGGCGGATCTGGCCGGTGTTCTCCGCCATTGGAATAAACAGGTCGGGGCTGGTCAGGGTGCCGTCCGGTCTTCGCCAGCGCAGCAAGGCTTCGGCCCCGACACAGTTGCGGCTGTCGAGGTCGAATATCGGCTGATACAGCACCTGCAATTCGCCTCGTCGTATGGCGCCACTCAGTTCGGCGTCCAGCGACTGTCGCTGGCGCACCAGCAGAAGCACCAGAAAACCCACGCATAAGGCGAGTAACAGGCTGGCCGGCAGCAACCACCACCAGACGGCGGGCACATGCATGCCGGTGCGCGGGCTGATCAGCACCAATTGGTATTCCGGGTTGTTGGTGGGCATGCGGTAGATCAAGCGGGAATGCGTTACTTGTAGTGCGTCGAGGCTTCTCGGGGGCCAGGGTTCTGTTGGTGGCCAGACCTGGGGGACACCCAGTACCGGAATCGCTCGCGTACCGTGGTCGAGCACCACCAGCAGGCTGCTTCCCGGTGGCAAGTCGACCATGTCGGTCAAATGCCCGCGAGACGTCGCGACGCGAAAATTACCGCGTCCGAGCATCAGCGCGGCGCGGTTTTCATCGGGTTCGGTGGTGGTGTTCAGCCAATAACTATAGGTCGGCCCTTTGATGTCGGGCGGTCTTATCATCGACAGCCCTTCCTGGCGGGGGCGGTTGGAACAGATCCGCGAGGCGTCCATATAAGCGGCTTCGTAAACGAAACGGTAGTTGAAGCTGACCTGTTGCAAGGTCGCGATCATTTCGTCATCGCAGCCGCGTAACGGCTGGGCTTCAAGGTCGTCGAGACTTTCCCGCAATTGCCCGAACAGCTGCTCCAGGCGAGCAAGGAAGCGCTCGCCCTGGGCATTCATCTCTGCGCTTTCGTTCTGCTCGACTTGATGCATGGCCACGAACAGGCTGCCGGTCATCAGGAGTATCGCGCTCAAGGCAGCAGCCAGCATCGCCAAAAACCAAGGGCGAAAGAACCAACTACGTAGTGTCTCTCGAGCAGCCGTCATAGGAATATCCGAAGTATTACCAATGAGTTATAGCTGCTGATTGAAAAAAAGCCCTGACCGTCGGGCGGGCGTCAGTATTTTGTCTGGTTCAAGACTTGTAGAAGCGCCGCGGTTTGCGCATCCGGTGTGCCATCGAAACGTGTCGGTCGGAAATGCATCTGGAAGGCCGCAATCACATGACGTGTCGCAACATCCAGTTCGCCGGTTTGCGGCGTGGGATAACCCGCGCGGGCCAGCTGTGCCTGAAACCAGCTGATGGTTGGCAATTGTACTTCGAACTGTACTTGCTGACGCGTTACGGCCTGCTCATTCGGCCAGACTCCCAGGCCTTCGGCAGCCAGACGCTTCCAGGGGAACAGCGGCCCCGGATCAAGCTTGCGCAGCGGGGCGATGTCGCTATGGCCGATGATGCTGCGGGGATTGATGGCGTAACGCTTGCTGATGTCCTTGAGCAGGACGATCAGGGACTGGATCTGGTCTTCGCTGTAGGGATACCAAAGGCGCCCGGCAGGGGTGTCTTTAAAACCCGGGTTGACGATTTCGATGCCAATGGAGCTGGAGTTCAACCAGGTCCGGCCTTGCCATTCGCTTTCCCCGGCGTGCCAGGCTCGGACGTTTTCATCCATCAGCTTGTAAATGGTGGCGCCCTTGTCGTCGCCAATCAGATAGTGGCTGCTGACGTCGCCGTGAGTCAGCAGTTGCAGCGAACGCTCCAGTGACGCGGAGGTGTAGTGCACGACCACGAACTGAATTCGGCTGTCAAAGTTGGGTGAAGGGTGACTGGTGTTGAACCGGGGGCCGCTGGCACAGCCGGCCAACAGAATCAGAGACACGATAAACGCTAGATATTTCATGGCAGAAGGCAATACACGCAAGACAGTAATGCAACAGTGTAACGTACGGCCTTGCACGCAAACGGCCGCCGGGCAATTTTAAACAAAATGGAACAATTGATTCTCAGCCCAGTGCCACTTGGTTGCGACCGGCATGTTTTGCGCGATATAGGGCCTGATCGGCTCTTTTAAGCACCAGATCGCTATGTTCTCCGGGTTTGAAGGCCGTCAGGCCCATGGAAATGGTGATGGTTACCGGCTCACCCTTGAAGTGGAAAGGGCAGGCTTCGATCGAGGCGCGCAGCTTTTCCAGCAATTTCGCACCAGCGGTTGGCCCAGTGTCTGGCATCAACAGCACAAACTCCTCACCACCGAACCGGGCAATGAAATCCGTCCCGCGCAGGCGCTTGCGCAGCACGTTGGCGATGATTTTCAGTACTTTGTCGCCCGCCAGGTGACCGTAGTTATCGTTAATGCGTTTGAAATGGTCGAGGTCGAGCATGGCCAGCAACAGGGTGTTGCCGTGTTGCTGCCATAGGTTGATTTCGTGATCCAGCCGTTCGCTCCAGGCGGCCCGGTTAGGCAGGCCGGTCAGCGGGTCGATCAAGGCTTTCTGACGCTGCTCCTCAAGATGCTCGCGGTAGCCCAGGGCTTCCTGCTCCATGTGCGCAACGCGTTCGGCCAGGCTGTGAAGGCGGGCGGCGACTTCTTGCTCGCGCTCGTCCCGCTGCTTCTGGTGCTGGTCCATGGTGCCGAGCAGGCCTTCCAGATGGTTTTCCAGGACGTGCTTGAGATCGTCCAGGTCGGCGGCTTCCTGCATGCTGCTCTGCAAGCCGTCCACTTGTTCACGGATCTGCGTGTCCATGTCGCGGGCGGCGGAGCGATTGTCGGCATGGCCTTCGCTGGCGGCTTGCAAGTTGCTTTGGAACGACTCGAGACGTTCGTTCAGCTGTTGCAAGTAGGCTTCGAATTCATGCTGGCCGCTGTCGGTGATTGCCAGCATCAAGGTGGCTAGATCGTCGAGGATTGGCAGCAATTCGTACCAGTTCAATCCGTTTTGCAGACGATCGCGCATCGCTTCGGCTTGTGGACGATGACGCTCGGGCAGCGTCAGGTCGTCCAGCAGGCCCAGTAGCGTGTCTTCGATATGCTTGGCCACCGAGCTGTAGGACGGCTCGGGTGAGTCCGGCAGGGCGTAGAGAGCATCCGGCTCGGATTGTTCAGTGCCTGCGGCGGCCAACGCCTCGGCCATGGCCGGGGGCAGCGGCAGGCTGTCGAGATAGACCACCGGAGTCAATTCGTCGGGATTGATCGCCAATTGAGCCGGTATTTCTGGCTCGATGATCGATGGAGCGGGTGCTTCTGGATGTTCTATGTCTGGTTGCGGTTGCGCCTCTGGAGTCTGGGCGCGTGCTTGCTCAGGCTCCGGCTCCTGCGGGACAAGTGTTACCACTGCTGGAGAAGGCGCTGCTGGGAACGGCGTCTCGATTGTCGGTGGCTCGGATGCAGTAGCCGACGCGGAAACATGTGCGGCGGGCACTTGCGGTATATCGATCCCTGGTGCGAGATCGACCGTGACCTGTGGAGTTGCGGCATGAGGCGCGGCAACCGCTTTGGCTGGCTGCGGGGCGGGCGTCGAGAAGGTGCCGGAGGCAACCTGCAATGCCGCTTCATCCGCTTCACGGCTGCCAAACAGTCGTTGCAGCAAACCAGGGCGGCCGGGCTCTGCCGGGTTTTCAAGCTGATTCAGGGCTTTGCCTTGCAGGCCACTCAGTTCGCTGAGCAGCAACGGAATTTCGCGCGCCTGCCCGACTCTTGCATCCAGTTGCTTGGCGAAGTTTTTCAGCGGCCTGCTTACTTCGCGGGGCAGCGGTAATGTTTGCAGCTGCGAGACCAGCGCGGTCAATGCAGCGCTGGTCTGATTGACCCGGGTTTCCCGACGTTGTTCGGAGTCGAGGACGGCTTTTTCCAGCCGCGGAAGCAGGGCGGCCAGGCCGGCGTCCATGTCGTCGGTGCGCACGACTTCACGCATTTCCTTCATGCATTGGTCAACGGCGCGGTCGGTGCCCTCGGCTGCCAGCGTGCTGCGTACCAGGCCACGACGCAGCAGGTCGAGCCGGGCGTCCCATCGACGTTCGAGCTTTTCCTGTTGTTCGATGCTTTTGAGGTATTTCTCTTTCCAGCGCTGTGCTTCGTCGCTCATTCATGGGATCCGCGAGGGGCAGGACTCAACGCGGGCAATGCATCGGCCGTGAGCGAACCCGGCAGACGAATCTCTACCGCGACCGGCAGGTGATCGGAAATGGGTTGTGCCAGCACCTCGACCTTTTCAAGGGTCAGGGTGGGGCTCAGCAGAATATGGTCCAGACAGCGCTGCGGGCGCCAGCTGGGGAAGGTCGCTTCCAGTTGCGGCGCGAGCAGGCCGAGGTCACGCAACGGGGAGTTTTGCAGCAAGTCACTGGCGTGGGTATTCATGTCGCCCATCAGCACCTGGTGTTTATAGCCGCCGATCAGCTCGCGGATATAAGCCAGTTGCATGCTGCGGGCGCGAGCGCCCAGCGCCAGGTGCATCATGACCACCACCAGCGCCTCAGGACCTTCGCCAAAGCGCACCAGAATCGCCCCGCGACCCTTGGGCCCCGGTAGCGGATGATCTTCAATGGCCCACGGGCGCAGGCGACTGAGCACACCATTGCTGTGCTGGCCGAGGCGTCCGAGATTGCGATTGAGTTGTTGATACCAGTAGGGGAATGCGCCGAGCTGGGCCAGGTGTTCAACCTGGTTGACGTAGCCTGATCGCAGGCTGCCGCCATCGGCTTCCTGCAAGGCGACCAGATCGAAGTCGCCCAGCAGATTGCCGATCTTTTGCAGATTGTCGGCACGCCCGGTGTGCGGCAGCAGGTGCTGCCAGCCCCGGGTCAGGTAGTGGTGATAGCGCTCGGTACTGATACCGACCTGGATATTGAAACTGAGCAAGCGCAGACGACTGTCTGCGGGCAGGCCCGTCGATTCCAGATGATGTTCGTTGACCCGCGGATCATGCAGGCCAACGACGCGTTCACTGCCCCAGCGGCGCATGGTGGTCGCCGCGCTTAGTTGGCAGCAGCCTTGTTAGCCGCTCGCTCTTTGTCGACCAGTTTGTCGGCCAACTGCAGAGCTTGTTCGGCACCGCCGGCAGAGCCAACGTCGAAGCGATACTTGCCGTTGACGATCATGGTTGGAACACCCGAGATTTCATACTTCTTGGCCAGTTCGCGAGCCTTGGTCATCTGACCCTTGATGGCGAAGGAGTCGAAGGTAGCGAGGAACTTGTCCTTGTCTACGCCTTGGGTCGCCAGGAAGTCAGCCATTTCGTCCTTGTCGGTCAGTTTCTTGTGTTCCTTCTGGATGGCGTTGAACACCGCAGCGTGCACGCTATGCTCGACACCCATGCTTTGCAGGGTCAGAAACATTTGCCCGTGGGCGTCCCAAGGGCCGCCGAACAGGGCCGGAATACGCACGAAATTGACATCGGAAGGGAGTTTTTCAACCCAAGGATTGATCACCGGTTCGAATGAATAGCAGTGCGGGCAGCCGTACCAGAACAACTCCACCACTTCGATCTTGCCAGGTACAGCCACCGGAACCGCGTTAGTCAGTTCGACGTATGGGGCGGCGGGTGCTTCAGCAGCCTGGGCGGTCATGCCGAACAGGCTGGCAGCGACGAGTGCGGCGCTGATGATCAGATTACGCATGCTTTACTCCTGGACAATTTTGGTCGCCTCGCGCGACCTGTTTTCAGACAGGTACTGGCGGGCTTGAGTTCTGTAGTGTAACGGCAGCGGCCACAAAAAAGGGCGGCCAAAGCCACCCTTTTTATGCTTGCATCGACGGATTAATCGAGCGTTAACGTTGCGAGAGGTGTACACCTCGCGCAACGCCCGATTCGTCGGTCTTAGTGCAGGCCTTGAATGTAGCTGGACACCGCTGCGATATCTTCGTCGCTCAGCTTTTTGGAAATGCTCTGCATTGGCTTGGTATCGCCATCGTTGGTGCGGCCGGCCTCTTCCTTGCGGAAATCGGTCAGTTGCTTGGCGATGTATTGAGCGTGCTGGCCGCCCAGGTGGGGGAAGCCGGCAGCTGCGTTGCCTTTACCATCCGGCGAGTGGCAACCGGTGCAGGCTGGCAGGCCCTTGGCCAGATCGCCGCCGCGGAACAGTGCTTCACCGCGAGCAACGACTTTCGGATCGGCGGCGCCAACGCTGCCTTTCTGGCTGGCGAAGTAGGCGGAGATATCGGCCAGGTCCTGATCGCTCAGGTTGGTCAGCAGGCCGGTCATTTCCAGTACCGTGCGTTTGCCGGACTTGATGTCGTGTAGCTGCTTGTTCAGATAACGCTCGCCCTGGCCTGCCAGTTTCGGAAAGTTAGGCGCCATACTGTTGCCATCCGGGCCATGACAGGCGCCACATACTGCGGCTTTCGCCTGACCAGCAGTCGCATCACCTGCAGCATGGGCAATGCCGGAGATCCCCACGGTCAACAGCAGACTCACGATCAATTTGTTCATCAGCTAATCCAACTACGGCTAAGGGTTAAAGAGTTATGGACCGGGATCACTCGCTCATCCACTGGATGATTGCTTGGTAATCCTCGGCACTGCAGTCCATGCACAAACCACGCGGCGGCATCGCCTTGAAACCCTGGGTCACGTGTTGCACCAGCGTCTCCATACCTTTCGCCAACCTCGGCGTCCAAGCTTCCTGATCGCCCTTTTTGGGGGCCATGGGGAGTTGGCCGGAATGACAGGCACCACAAACACGGTTGTACACAGCTTCCGGATCCTGTGTAGCCTGAGCGCTGTAAAGCGGCATCAAGATACCGGCAGCTAGCAGCCATTTCGTCATAAAACGACCTTTTCAGGGTTGAGAGCGTTCTGCGTTCTAGTGCGCAATCAAGGTCAATCGCTCTCGTGAACTTCATCCTACGCTGGGACAAAGCGCACACAAAATCTGCGGCATTATATACTGGCGTCACTGAAACGGAAACGACACTGCTCGCCGCGTCCATTCCCGGCGCCGCCCACATCGGAAATCCCATGCAACTCAAGAACCCCATCCTCGGCCTGTGCCAACAGTCCACCTTCATGCTCAGCGCTGCCAAAGTCGATCAATGCCCCGACGACGAAGGCTTTGAAGTGGCCTTCGCCGGGCGTTCCAACGCCGGCAAGTCCAGTGCGCTGAACACCCTGACGCACGCCAGCCTTGCGCGGACCTCGAAAACTCCAGGTCGCACACAGCTCTTGAACTTCTTCAAGCTAGACGATGATCGTCGTCTGGTCGACTTGCCGGGGTACGGTTACGCGAAAGTGCCTATCCCGTTGAAGCTGCACTGGCAGCGTCACCTGGAAGCCTATCTGGGTGGTCGTGAGAGTTTGAAAGGGCTGATTTTGATGATGGACATCCGTCATCCAATGACCGACTTCGACCTGCTGATGCTCGACTGGGCTGTCGCCAGCGGCATGCCGATGCACATTTTGCTGACCAAAGCCGACAAGCTGACTTACGGCGCGGCAAAAAATGTCCTGCTCAAGGTTCAGGCAGACATCCGCAAGGGTTGGGGAGATGCGATCAGCATCCAGCTGTTCTCGGCGCCAAAACGCCTGGGTCTGGAAGACGCCTACACTGTACTGGCAGGTTGGATGGAGCTGGCGGACAAGGGCTCCGAGCTCGCGGAGTAAGCTCGTTTATAAAAACCGCGGGCAAAAAAAACCCCGGACTTCTTATGGGGAGGGGGAAGTTCCGGGGTTCAAGTTCCGGACCGCTAGGGCGGGGTCCAGATATCTGCCAACACTTAACACAACATTAGGAGCATCGAAGGGCTTCACCACCCATTCAGTAACTCTGAGTGGCGATTCCGACGATTAGTTCAGAATTTTTTAAAAAGCCTTTGGAATAGGCCTTCGAATTTTCCGAACTAAGCGCCCTTCGGTCTTTCTGCCGCGGCACTATGCCGCAGCGGAAAACACTTTTTTCAGACGGTTCAGTGAGCCTCATCCCAGTTATTTCCTACGCCAACCTCTACCAGCAACGGCACATCAAGCTTCGCTGCGTCGCTCATGTGCACGCGAATTTCATCGCGGACCTGATCGACCAAATCCTCACGCACTTCCAGAACTAATTCGTCGTGCACCTGCAGGATGACTTTGGCGTCGAGGCCTGACGCTGTCAGCCAGCTGTCCACGGCAATCATGGCTTTCTTTATGATGTCCGCCGCAGTGCCTTGCATCGGGGCGTTGATCGCCGTGCGTTCGGCACCTTTTCGCAGTGCCGGGTTTTTCGCGTTGATTTCCGGCAGGTACAGGCGACGACCGAAGATGGTTTCGACGAAACCTTGTTCGGCAGCCTGGGTACGAGTGCGCTCCATGTATTCCAGCACGCCTGGGTAGCGGGCGAAATATCGGTCGATGTAAGCCTGGGATTGCTTGCGATCAACACCAATCTGTTTGGCCAGCCCAAACGCGCTCATACCGTAGATCAAACCGAAGTTGATCGCCTTGGCGCTGCGCCGTTGGTCGGTGGTGACGTCCGCCAGTTCAACCCCGAAGACTTCCGCTGCGGTGGCTTTGTGCACGTCCAGGTCGTTGCGGAACGCGTGCAGCAACCCTTCGTCCTTGGCCAGGTGAGCCATGATTCGCAATTCGATTTGCGAATAGTCTGCTGCCAGCAGCTTGTAGCCTTTGGGGGCGACGAACGCCTGACGAATCCGCCGCCCTTCAGCGGTGCGGATCGGAATGTTCTGCAGGTTCGGGTCACTGGACGACAAGCGCCCGGTTGCCGCGACGGCCTGATGGTAAGAGGTATGAATTCGCCCGGTGCGCGGGTTGATCTGCTCTGGTAGACGATCGGTGTAGGTGCTTTTCAGCTTGCTCATCGAGCGGTACTGCATCAGCACTTTGGGCAGCGGGAAATCCTGTTCGGCCAGTTCCGCCAGCACGGCTTCGGCGGTAGACGCCTGGCCCTTGGCGGTTTTGCTGAGGATTGGCAGGCCGAGCTTTTCGTACAGGATCACGCCCAATTGCTTCGGTGAGCCGAGGTTGAATTCTTCCCCGGCAATGGCGAACGCCTCACGCTCGAGGGCGACCATTTTCTCGCCCAGCTCAACGCTCTGAATGCCCAGCAGGTTGGCATCGACCAGCGCGCCTTGGCGTTCGATCCGCGCCAGCACCGGCACTAACGGCATTTCGATTTCGCTCAGGACCTTGCTCAGGCTCGGGATGGCGTTGAGTTTTTCCAGCAGGGTTTGATGCAGGCGCAGCGTTACGTCGGCGTCTTCGGCGGCGTAAGGTCCGGCCAGTTCCAGGGAGATTTGGTCAAATGTCAGCTGTTTGGCGCCTTTGCCGGCGATGTCCTGAAAACCGGTGGTGGTGTGATTCAGGTACTTGAGCGCCAGGCTGTCCATGTCGTGGCGGGTCGCGGTGGAGTCCAGCACGTAGGATTCGAGCATCGTGTCGAAAGCGACGCCTTGCACGGTGATGCCACAACTCTGATCGCCACCGATGGCACAGTTGGCCAGGATGTTCATGTCGAACTTGGCGTGCTGTCCGACCTTGAGTTTGCTCGGGTCTTCCAGGATTGGCTTCAGCGCGCGCAGCACGGTGTCGCGATCGAGCTGATCCGGCACACCCATGTAGGAATGAGTCAGCGGGATGTAGGCCGCTTCGTTGGCTTGTACAGCGAAAGACAGGCCCACCAGTTGCGCCTGCTGCGCATCGATGCCGGTGGTTTCGGTGTCGAAGGCAATCAGCTTGGCGTCGTTGAGCTTCTTCAGCCACAGGTCGAAATCAGCCTGGGTGAGGATCGTTGTGTAGTTGAGTTCGGTGCCGACAGCCGCTTCTTCAGCCACCGGCGCGACGACTTCCTGGCCGGAACGCTTGGCGTCGCGCTGGTTCTCTTCGAACCAGCTCTTGAACTCCAGCAAGGTGTAGAGCTCGGCGAGCTTGTCGTGATCCGGCTTGCCCATTCGCAGGTCGTCGAGGCCGATATCCAGCGGCACGTCGATCTTGATGGTTGCCAACTGATAGGAGAGAAAGGCCATCTCCTTGTGTTCTTCGAGCTTGGCGGGCAGGGTTTTAGCCCCGCGAATCGGCAAGGTCGGGACGATGTCGAGCTGCGCATAGAGCTCGGTCAGGCCGCCGTTCACACCGACCAACAGGCCGGAAGCAGTCTTCGGGCCAATGCCCGGAACGCCCGGAATGTTGTCGGAAGAATCGCCCATGAGTGCCAGGTAATCGATGATCTGCTCGGGAGCGACGCCGAATTTCTCCTTCACGCCTTCCACGTCCAGCGCGCTACCGGTCATGGTATTGACCAAGGTAATGTGGCCGTCGACCAGCTGTGCCATGTCCTTATCGCCAGTGGAGATCACCACCGGGCGGTCGGCCGCCGCACTGCTGCGGGCCAGGGTGCCGATCACGTCATCGGCTTCGACGCCTTCGACGCACAACAATGGAAAGCCCAGGGCGATCACGCTCTGGTGCAGCGGCTCGATCTGAACCCGCATGTCGTCGGGCATGCTCGGGCGGTTGGCCTTGTATTCGGCGAACATCTCGTCGCGGAATGTCCCGCCCTTGGCGTCGAACACCACAGCGAACGGACTGTCCGGATACTGCTTGCGCAGACTCTTGAGCATGTTCAATACGCCCTTGACCGCACCGGTCGGCAGACCTTTGGACGTGGTCAGTGGTGGGAGGGCATGAAAGGCGCGGTACAGGTAAGAAGAACCGTCCACCAGGACGAGGGGGGCTTGGCTCATGAGCAGGATCAACCTTTTCGGCGGGTCCGGCGCTAGAATAGCGGGACCGTTGACGACAAAGGGACAAGGTTATCATGCGCACACTAAATCGCCTGTTGCTGGCTGGCTTGTTTGTAACCGTTCCGTTGGCCGTCATGGCGGCGGACGATGCACCGACACCAGAGCCGGAAGTCACTATCCGCACGGAAGGGGATAAAACCATCCAGGAGTACCGTCAAAACGGTTTCCTGTATGCAATCAAGGTCACCCCGAAGGGCGCACCACCGTATTTCCTGGTGCGCGCGGACGGGACCGATGCAAATTTCATCCGCTCGGATCAGCCGGATATGCTGATTCCGTCGTGGAAGATCTTTGAGTGGAAGTAGTTTCTTAATTTCAATCGGCGCTGGCTCAAGCAGCGGCGCCCGTACTGGCAGTTCAAACATGTCTGTGTTCACCCCGCTGGCTCGGCCCGAGCTGGAAACCTTTCTCGCCCCTTACGGGCTCGGCCGCCTGCTTGATTTCCAGGGGATTGCCGCCGGTAGCGAAAACACCAATTTCTTCATCAGCCTGGAGCAGGGCGAATTTGTCCTGACCCTGGTTGAGCGCGGTCCGGTTCAGGAGATGCCGTTCTTCATTGAACTGCTCGACGTGCTGCATGACGCCGACCTGCCCGTGCCTTATGCCTTGCGCACCACCGATGGCGTCGCCTTGCGCGAACTGGCCGGCAAACCTGCGCTGTTGCAGCCACGTCTGGCCGGCAAGCACATCAAGGAAGCCAATGCGCAGCATTGCGCTCAAGTGGGCGAGTTGCTCGGCCATCTGCATCTGGCGACCCAGGCCAACATGATCAAGCGCAAGACCGATCGCGGCCTGGACTGGATGCTGGAAGAGGGCACGCAGTTGCTGTCGCACCTCAATGCCGAGCAAAGCGATTTGCTGCAACGGGCGCTGGACGAAATTACACAACAGAAGACGAAAATTCTGGCGCTGCCGCGAGCCAATATCCACGCCGACCTGTTCCGCGATAACGCGATGTTCGAAGGCACGCACCTGACCGGGTTGATCGACTTCTATAACGCGTGTTCGGGGCCAATGCTCTACGACGTGGCGATCGCCTTGAACGACTGGTGTTCGGACGAGAGCGGGTTGATCGACGGGCCGCGGGCTAGGGCGTTGCTTGGCGCTTATGCAGCGCTGCGACCGTTCACGGCGGCCGAGGCGGAATTGTGGCCGACCATGCTCCGAGTGGCGTGTGTGCGGTTCTGGTTGTCGCGGTTGATCGCCGCCGAGTCGTTTGCCGGGCAGGACGTGTTGATTCACGATCCGATGGAATTTCAGCAGCGTCTGGCGCAGCGGCAGAAGGTCAGCACGCCGCTGCCGTTCGCGCTTTAAATTGTGGTGAGGGGGCTTGCTCCCGCTGGGCCGCGAAGCGGCCCCACTCTCTACCTAAAAAGAAGGGGACTGCTGCGCAGTCCAGCGGGAGCAAGCTCCTTCGCCACAGGATATGGGGGGCGGTTACAACGACTCCAGACACCCCGCCAAATCATTCCCCAATTTCTCCAGCACCTGCTCATACCCCTGGGCGGTCGCTGGCGTGTATCCGCCCAGCGCGTCCAGTTCCGCCAGCTTCACCGGCAGACCCGCCACCAGGGTTTCCGCCAGGCGCGGGCGCAGAGGCGGTTCGCTGAACACGCAGGTTTTGCCGACTTCCTGTAATCGAGTGCGCATCGCCGCGACGTGCTGGGCACCGGGCTGGACCTCGGCGGCGACGCTGAATACGCCGGCATGCTTGAGGCCGTAGGCGTCTTCAAAGTAGTCGAAGGCCTCGTGGAATACGAAGTACGGTTTGCCCGCGATGCCGGCCAGGCGCGCCTTCAAGCGAAGATCCATGGCGTCCAGGCGCTCATCGAACGCCTTGAGGTTGCTCTGATAACGCGCGGCATTGGCCGGATCGGCTGCACTCAAATCAGCGGCCATTTTTGTGGCAATGACACGGGCGTTGACCGGCGAAAGCCACAAGTGCGCGTCCAGGCTGCCGGGGCGGTGATCGTGATCATGCTCGTCGGCTTCATCGGCGTGTGAGTGGCTTTCTTCGGCGAAATGTCGCAGTTTCAGGCCCGGCAGATCCTGCACGGCGACGCTGGGTAGCGTACGACCATTCAGCACGCGGGGCAGGAAACCTTCCATGCTCGGACCGATCCAGTAAACCAGATCCACCGATTGCACCTTCCGTACGTCGGATGGGCGCAAGGCATAGTTATGAGGCGAGGCACCGGGCGGCAGCAAGACTTCCGGAATCGCCACGCCGTCCTGCACCGCCGCGGCGATCAGCTGTAGAGGCTTGATACTGGTGAGAACTTTGACTTCGGCATGAGCTGAACCGATCAGCAGAAAACTGGCGACAAATGCGACAAAGATAGAAAAAAGTCGGGACACGATGACCACTCGAAGAGGCGAGAACGGGTAACATAATAACGTCTCTCACAAAACTCGTCGCCGCTCATGCCTAAAACACCGATTGCCAGCCGTCCCCACGACCACTCTCATTGCGTCCATAGCGCATTGTCTGAGGCCGATGTCCTGTGCGCACGTCAAGGCCTGCGCCTGACCGCCTTGCGCCGACGGGTGCTGGAACTGGTCTGGCAAAGCCACAAACCGTTGGGTGCCTACGACATTCTCGCCGTACTCAGCGAGCAGGATGGCCGCCGTGCGGCGCCGCCCACTGTGTACCGTGCGCTGGACTTCCTGCTGGAAAACGGCCTGGTACACCGCATCTCCTCGCTGAACGCCTTTGTCGGCTGCAATCACCCGGGACACGCTCACCAAGGCCAGTTCCTGATTTGCCGCGAATGCCACGCCGCCATCGAGCTCGAACAGAAATCCATCAGCGACGCGATCATCAGTAGCGCCAAGGATGTCGGATTTGTCGTTGAAGGCCAGACTGTTGAAGTGGTCGGCCTCTGTTCGGGTTGCCAGGGGGTTTGATGAGCAACGCGCTGATCCGCCTCGAGCAGGTTGCCGTCACCTTTGCCGGGCAAAACGTGCTGGATAACATCGAGCTGAGCGTCGAGCCCGGGCAGATCGTCACCCTGATCGGCCCTAACGGCGCCGGCAAGACCACGCTGGTTCGCGCTGTACTTGGTCTGTTGAAACCGGACAGTGGCAGCGTGTGGCGCAAGCCGAAACTGCGGGTCGGCTACATGCCGCAAAAACTTCACGTCGATCCGACGCTGCCGCTGTCGGTGCTGCGCTTCTTGCGTCTGGTGCCGGGCGTGGACCGCGCCATGGCCTTGTCGGCACTCAAGGAAGTCGGCGCCGAACAGGTGATCGACAGCCCGGTGCAAAGTGTTTCCGGAGGCGAAATGCAGCGGGTGCTGCTGGCCCGGGCATTGCTGCGCGAGCCGGAACTGCTGGTGCTCGACGAACCTGTGCAAGGCGTCGATGTGGCCGGACAGGCCGAGCTCTACAGCCTGATCACGCGATTGCGCGACCGTCACGGCTGCGGCGTGTTGATGGTGTCTCACGATCTGCACCTGGTAATGAGTACCACCGACCAGGTGGTCTGCCTCAACCGTCACGTCTGCTGCTCCGGTCATCCCGAGCAAGTCAGCAGTGATCCGGCTTTCGTCGAGCTGTTCGGAAAGAACGCACAAAGCCTGGCGATTTATCACCACCATCACGACCACGCCCATGACTTGCATGGCTCGGTGGTCAGCGCCGTCCCATCGGCCTCTACCCACGTTCACGGAGATAGCTGCAAGCATGGCTGATTTTCTGCTCTACGCCCTGCTTGCAGGCCTGGCCCTGGCGTTGGTCGCGGGCCCGCTGGGTTCGTTCGTGGTCTGGCGGCGCATGGCCTATTTCGGCGACACCCTTTCCCATGCCGCGCTGCTCGGCGTGGCGCTGGGGTTTCTGCTGGATGTCAGCCCGACCGTGGCGGTCACCGTAGGCTGTTTGCTGCTGGCGGTGTTGCTGGTGACCTTGCAACAGCGCCAACCGCTGGCGTCTGACACGCTTTTGGGAATTCTCGCACCGAGCACGCTCTCTTTGGGCCTGGTCGTACTAAGCTTCATGCACGAAGTGCGGATCGACCTGATGGCTTATCTGTTCGGCGACTTGCTGGCGATCAGCCCGACCGATCTGGCCTGGATACTCGGCGGCAGCACGGCCGTCCTGGCGTTGCTGGTGACGTTGTGGCGGCCATTGCTGGCCATCACGGTGCATGAAGAGCTGGCCAGGGTTGAAGGCCTGCCGGTGGCGGCGTTGCGCTTGACCCTGATGTTGCTGATCGCCGTGGTGATCGCGGTGGCGATGAAAATCGTCGGGGTGTTGTTGATTACGTCATTGCTGATCATCCCGGCGGCTGCGGCACAACGTCACGCCCGGTCACCGGAGCAGATGGCGCTGGGCGCGAGCCTGCTGGGTATGCTCGCGGTCTGTGGCGGGCTGGCATTGTCATGGTTCAAGGACACCCCGGCGGGCCCATCGATTGTTGTGACGGCCGCCGCACTGTTTCTGCTGAGTTTTGTCCTGCCCCGTCGAGGGGTGTAGACTTGCTCGTTTTTTGCGCAAATAGAGAGTCGCAGGAATGAAGCTGTTCCCCTCCCGTTATCTGCTCCTTGTCGCATTTTCATTGCTACTGGGCGCTTGTCAAAGCACGCCACCGGCGGCCCCCGAGGCTAGCGGTGCACGGGCCACGGCCATCGCACAGCTGCAACAAAGCCTGGCCAGCAGCGAACTGGCGACTGCCGAAGATCAACTGGCGGCCTTGCAGGCCGAGTCGCCCAATGATCCATCCCTTGAGCAATACCAGCGGCAACTGGCCGAAGCCTATCTGCACCGCAGTCGGATCGTGCTGCAAAAAGGTGATGTGAATGCCGCTGCCACGGCGTTGAGCCGTGCTCGGGCGTTGATGCCCAAGGCTCCGGCGCTGACCGGTGGGGTCAACAATGCCATTGTTGATGCCCGCAAAGCTGAACTCGATAGAGCCGAAGCTGCGCTCATGGCTGCCGAAGCCAAGCCACAGGCCAAGGTTATTGATCCGACGGCTGAAAGCACCACGGTAGCGTTGAACCTGACGGATATGACCAAGCTTCGTCGCCAACTGGATGCGATCGCCGCCGATGTGGTGAATTACCAGTGCGATGTGAGCATTCAGGCGCCACGCACCCAGGACTTCCCTTGGTTGACCACGTTGCTGACCAAGCGCGTGAAGAAGCTCGATTCGGATTTTGATCTGAATCTGGAGAAGCAGATTTTGCGCAATGTGCCGGCGCAGATGGTTTTGAGTCCGCGTAAACCCTAAAAGCATCGCGGGCAAGCCCGCTCCCACAATGGATCGGCGGTGATCACAAGTCTGTGATCAACCACATACCCTGTGGGAGCGGGCTTGCCCGCGATGGCGTCCTGACTACCGATACAAAACCTTAAGCCGGAATCGCCTTGGCTTTCGGCTCCCTGTCCCACACCCGATGCTGCCCGATCGCGGCAAAAAACGGTTTGATCAACTTCGCATCCGTGCCCACGATCAACCCCGCATCAGCCTCGAGCTTCAACACATCCAGCAACTGTTTGGCCTCGCCCTGCAGCGCAATCGCTTTCAAGTGCTTGTACGCCTCCAGCACGTAATGCAGCGCCACGCCGTCAGTGCTCAACGCCTTGATCGACGCCGCGCCACCGGGCACAAACACCGCATCAAACGCCACCGACGGCAAGCCTTCCATCGACGCATCGACCGGCAATGCCTTGCCATCGGCGGTGGTCACAGGCGCAGACGTCGGGCCGAGCAGTTTGGCGTGCGCACCTTCGGCCTTCAGCGCTTTCTTCATTGCGTCAATCGCCGCACCATCGACGCCATTGGCTGCCAGGATGGCCACTTTGCGGGTTTTGATATCCGCCGGCAGCAAGTTGGCCTGACTCAGCGCTGGCGAGCGATCCAGTGAGGTTTTGCGTACTTCGACCGTCCCGGCTTTGGGCGCGGGCAACCCCAGGTTCTGCGCCACGCGCTTGGCCAGTTCCAGATCAATGTTGGCCAGAATCTCATTCACCTGGCGCGCGCGGATAAACTCCCTCTCGACCTTGCCCAGCTCGAAGCTGTACGCAGAGATGATGTGCTCTTGCTCGTGCTTGCTCATGCTGTGGAAAAACAGCCGCGCCTGGGAGAAGTGGTCGCTGAACGATTCGCTGCGCTGACGGATCTTGTTGGCGTCAATGCGCTCTGGATAACTTTCGAAACCGCCATCTTGTGCTGCCGGCGGCGTTTCTTTCGGCCAGCCGCTATCAATGGAGTTCGGCTCGTAAGACGCGCGGCCCTTGTCGATGGTGGAGCGATGCAACGCGTCCCGTTGACCATTGTGGAACGGTGCCACCGGACGGTTGATCGGGATCTCGTGAAAGTTCGGTCCACCGAGTCGGCTGATTTGCGTATCGGTGTAGGAAAATAGCCGACCTTGCAGCAATGGATCGTTGGAAAAGTCGATTCCCGGCACGATATGTCCAGGGCAGAAGGCGACCTGTTCGGTTTCGGCGAAAAAGTTGTCGGGGTTACGGTTGAGGGTCATTTTGCCCAGTGGGGTGATCGGCACCAGTTCTTCCGGGATCAGCTTGGTCGGGTCGAGGATGTCGAAGTCGAATGTATGTTCGTTCTCCTCCTCGATGATCTGTACGCCCAGTTCCCATTGCGGGTAGTCGCCCATCTCGATCGACTCCCAGAGATCGCGGCGGTGGTAATCGGTGTCTTTACCGGCGAGTTTCTGCGCTTCATCCCACACCAGCGAACAGGTCCCGGCAGTGGGGCGCCAGTGGAATTTGACGAAGCGCGATTTACCTTCGGCATTGATGAGGCGGAAGGTGTGCACGCCGAACCCTTGCATGCTGCGCAGGCTTTTCGGGATCGCCCGGTCGGACATGGTCCAGATCACCATGTGCGCCGACTCCGGCACCAGAGAGACAAAATCCCAAAAGGTATCGTGAGCCGAGCCACCGGTAGGGATCTCATTGTGCGGCTCGGGTTTTACCGCATGCACGAAGTCCGGAAACTTGATCGCATCCTGAATGAAAAACACCGGCATGTTGTTGCCCACCAGGTCGAAGTTGCCTTCGTCGGTGAAAAACTTCACCGCGAAACCTCGTACGTCCCGCACGGTATCGCCCGACCCACGAGGGCCCTGCACCGTGGAGAAACGGACGAAGACCGGGGTTTTTTGGCTTGGGTCTTGTAGGAACCCGGCCTTGGTCAGCACGGAATGGGTTTCATAGCTCTGGAAGTAACCGTGAGCACCGGTGCCGCGGGCATGGACGATGCGCTCGGGAATGCGCTCATGGTCAAAATGCGTGATCTTTTCACGCATGATGAAGTCTTCCAGCAATGATGGCCCGCGGGCGCCGGCCTTCAACGTGTTCTGGTTGTCCGAGATTTTCACGCCCTGGTTGGTGCGCAGGGCCTGATCAGTGGCGTCGGAACGAAATTGCTCCAGGCTGTCGAGCTTGGCATTGGTGTTCCCGCGGTCCGGGGTATCGGTCCCGGCCAGTGCGCTTTTGGTTGCGGCAGGTTTTTTAATACTCATCAGACAAAACTCCTCGTTGCGATTCCCGCCGTAGCCAGGATTCTTGAGCAATACCCCAGGCACGGACCGGGGGCGTTTTCGAGTTGCCTAATTAGTGACTGATGACGTTTTGCGCCGTTCCTTTTTTCTAACCTTTGATCGCGTTATTGCCAAATGGAAGGTTGAATACGGAATAAATGCTAATAACCTCTATACGGACAGGCTAAAATGCGCGCCCGGCTAACCGCTGATCCTTTTCCAACGCGCCCCACAAGGTTCGCTACGTGATCGAGTTTCAAAACGTCCACAAAACCTACCGCGTCGCCGGTAAGGATATTCCCGCCCTGCATCCGACCAGTCTGACGATTGAGAACGGTCAGGTCTTTGGCCTGATCGGCCATTCCGGCGCGGGAAAAAGTACCCTGCTGCGTCTGATCAATCGCCTGGAAGAGTCCAGTGGCGGCAAGATATTGGTCGACGGCGAAGAAGTCACCGCGCTCGATGCCAACAGCCTGCGGCGCTTTCGTCAGCAGGTCGGGATGATCTTCCAGCACTTCAACTTGCTGGCGTCCAAGACCGTGTCCGACAACGTCGCGCTGCCGCTGACCCTGGCCGGCGAAATGTCCCGCAGCGAGATCGACCAGCGTGTGGCCGAATTGCTGAAACGAGTCGGCCTGTCCGACCACGCCAGGAAGTACCCGGCGCAGTTGTCCGGCGGCCAGAAGCAACGCGTCGGCATTGCCCGCGCCCTGGCGACCAAGCCGAAAATCCTGCTGTGCGACGAAGCCACCAGCGCACTGGACCCGCAGACCACGGCGTCGGTCCTGCAATTGCTGGCCGAGATCAATCGCGAGCTGAAGCTGACCATCGTGTTGATCACCCACGAGATGGACGTGATTCGCCGCGTCTGCGACCAGGTTGCGGTGATGGACGCTGGCGTGATCGTCGAGCAAGGTTCGGTGGCTGAGGTGTTCCTGCATCCGAAGCACCCGACCACCAAGCGCTTCGTGCAAGAAGACGAGCAGATCGACGAAAGCGAACAGCGCGACGACTTTGCTCATGTTCCAGGGCGTATCGTGCGTCTGACCTTCCAGGGCGAATCGACCTACGCACCATTGCTAGGCACTGTCGCTCGCGAAACGGGTGTGGACTACAGCATCCTGGCCGGTCGTATCGACCGCATCAAAGACGTGCCCTACGGGCAGTTGACCCTGGCTGTTACCGGTGGCGACATGGAAGCGGCGTTCGCCCACTTCACTGCAGCTGACGTCCACATGGAGGTGCTGCGCTGATGGAAGTCCTGACAAGTTTCTTCGTCAATATCGACTGGTACGAAATCTGGCTGGCCACCGGCGATACCTTTCTGATGCTCTTCGGTTCGCTGTTGTTTACCGTTTTGCTCGGCCTGCCCCTGGGCGTGCTGTTGTTCCTCTGCAGCCCGCGTCAGTTGCTGGAAGCCAGGGGCGTCTACGCGATGCTGTCGCTGGTGGTGAACATCCTGCGTTCGCTGCCGTTCATCATTCTGCTGATCGTGATGATTCCGTTCACGGTGTTGATCACCGGTACGTCCCTCGGTGTCGCTGGTGCGATCCCGCCGCTGGTAGTGGGCGCTACGCCATTCTTCGCGCGGCTGGTGGAAACCGCCCTGCGTGAAGTGGATCGCGGCATCATCGAGGCGACCCAGGCCATGGGCGCGACGACCCGGCAGATCATCACCAATGCCTTGCTGCCGGAAGCCCGCCCAGGCATCTTCGCGGCGATTACGGTGACAGCCATTACACTGGTGTCCTACACGGCGATGGCGGGTGTCGTCGGCGCGGGTGGTTTGGGCGACCTGGCGATCCGTTTCGGTTACCAGCGTTTCCAGCCTGATGTGATGGTCGTGACGGTGATGTTGCTGCTGGTGATCGTTCAGGTGCTGCAAACCGTTGGCGACAAGTTGGTTGTACATTTTTCCAGGAAATAAACAGTTCTCGTAAATGACAATTGAGCCGGCCATTCGCTGGCAGGCGCCGAATTCAGGCGCCTCAAAAGGAGTTAGCTGAATGAAAAAACTACTCGTCGCGTTCGCTGCCGTTGCAGCCTTTTCCGCTCACGCTGCCGATACCCTGACTGTCGCGGCGACCCCGGTCCCGCACGCAGAAATCCTCGAATTCGTTAAACCGGCCCTGGCCAAGGAAGGCGTGGACCTGAAGGTCAAAGTCTTCACCGACTACATCCAGCCGAATGTGCAGGTGGCGGAAAAACGTCTGGACGCCAACTTCTTCCAGCACCAGCCGTACCTCGATGAATTCAACAAGGCCAAGGGCACCAATCTGGTGGCCGTTGCTGGCGTGCACCTGGAACCGCTGGGCGCTTACTCCAGCAAGCACAAAGCGCTGACCGAGCTGCCAGGCGGCGCCAACGTGGTGATCCCGAACGACGCCACCAACGGCGGCCGTGCGCTGTTGCTGCTGGCGAAGGCTGGCCTGATCAAGTTGAAAGATTCGAACAACATCCTCGCGACCGTCAAGGACATCACCGAGAACACCAAGGACCTGAAATTCCGTGAACTGGAAGCCGCGACCATCCCGCGCGTGCTGACCCAGGTCGACCTGGCCCTGATCAACACCAACTACGCGCTGGAAGCCAAGCTTGATCCGTCCAAGGACGCGCTGGTCATCGAAGGCAGCGACTCGCCTTACGTGAACATCCTCGTTGCTCGTCCGGACGACAAGGACAGCGCCGCTATGCAGAAACTGGTTGCTGCCTTGCACAGCCCGGAAGTGAAAGCCTTCATCCTCGAGAAGTACAAAGGCGCGGTAGTGCCGGCGTTCTGAATTAACCCGCTACAACCGATCGTTCCCACGCTCTGCGTGGGAATGCAGCCAGGGACGCTCTGCGTCCCAAGAGCGGACGCAGAGCGTCCGGTGAGGCATTCCCACGCGGAGCGTGGGAACGATCAGATACAAAAAACCGCAGCCATGGGCTGCGGTTTTTTTTGGCTTGTCGATTTATTTTCGGTTAAGCATCACCGGCAACTGCTCTACCAGTTTCACGTTGTTCAACGGCGCCCGAATGAACCCACGCTGCGTCCCGTCCGGCCCGATCACCGCCAGGTTGCCGCTGTGGTCGACGGTGTAGTTCGGCTTGCTGGTATCCGCCGGAATGAACGGAATGCTCACCGCGTTGGCCAGTTTCTGGATGTCTTCCACCGACGAAGCCGTCAGCCCCTGGAACTGTGGATCGAAGTAGCCGAGGTACTGCTTGAGCTGCTGGGGCGTGTCGCGATTGGGGTCGACGCTGACCAGAATGATCTGCAACTTGGCCACAGCCTCTGGCGGCAGCTCGCTTTTGATCTGACGTAGCTGGGCGAGGGTGGTCGGGCAGATGTCGGGGCAGAAGGTGTAGCCGAAGAACAGCAGCGACCATTTGTCTTTCAGCTCGTTGACCGCCACTGGCTTGCCGTTTTGATCGGTCATGGTGACGGTCGGCAGGTTGCGGCTTTGCGGTAGCAGAATGATCCCGGCATCGATCAGGGCCGTCGGATCGCCCTCGCCTTTGCCGGACAGCACTTTGTTGATGGTCAGGCCCAGGACCAGCGCGATCAGGGCGACGAGGATGAAGACGGTTTTCTGGGTTCGAGTCATAGGTTCAACAGTAAGTAGTGGTCTACGAGCAGGGCGATAAACAGCAGGAACAAGTAGTAAATAGAGTACTTGAAGGTGTTGATCGCCGCGTGCGGCCGAGTGCCACGGTACAGCACCACGGCCCATTGCAGAAACCTCGCGCCCAGTCCCAGCGCGCAAACCAGGTAGAGCACACCACTCATGTGGATCACGTACGGCATCAAGCTCACTGCCAACAGCGCGAAGGTATAAAGCAGGATGTGAACCTTGGTGTAGTGCTCGCCGTGGGTCACCGGCAGCATCGGGATGTCGGCCTTGGCGTATTCCTCTTTGCGGTGAATGGCCAGGGCCCAGAAGTGCGGCGGGGTCCAGGCGAAGATGATCAGCACCAACAGCAACGGTTCGGCGCTGACATGCCCAGTGGCGGCGGTCCAGCCGAGCAGGGGCGGGGCGGCGCCGGCCAGGCCTCCGATGACGATGTTTTGCGGCGTCGCGCGTTTCAGGAAACCGGTGTAGACCACCGCATAGCCGAGCAGCGAGGCCAGGGTCAGCCAGGCCGTCAGCGGATTGGTGAAGATCAGCAGTACGGCTTGCCCAAGCACCGCCAATACCAAGGCAAATGTCAGCGCGGCCGCCGGCGACACCCGGCCCTCGGCTAAGGGACGTTTGTGTGTGCGGGCCATGACCGCATCGATGCGCCGGTCCACCACATGGTTGACCGCCGCTGCACCACCGGCACACAGCGCGATCCCCAGATTGCCGAACACCAGCACCGTCCACGGCACCCCGGCGCGAGTCGCGAGGAACATGCCGACCAGCGAGGTGATGAGCATCAGCACCACCACTTTCGGCTTGGTCAGCTCCAGATAGTCACGCCAGATCGCCTGACTGTGACGTGCGCCGATCAGAGTCGCCATGGCATCTCTCCTTTTATTGTTATGGGCCCGGCTGAGTGTTTGCGCGGGCTGAACCGCCAGCGCGCAGGGGGTTGCTGCTTGACCCGAACCAGACTGGTTCGCGCGTGATAATTGACCAGCACCATCGTCAGCAACAGTGCCGCGCCGCCCGCGTTGTGCGCGACGGCCACTGGCAGCGGCAGGTGAAACAGCACGTTGCTGATGCCAAGGGTGATTTGTGCAGCGAGGGCAATCAGCACCAACCTGGCCAACCGCGTCATGCCGACGACTTTCAGTTGCCAGGCCAACCCCAGCAACACCAGGGTTACCAGCAATGCACCGATGCGGTGAGTCAGATGAATCGCCGTACGCGCATCGCTGTCCAGTTGCCCTCCGAGGTAATTGGGACCGATGTGTTGACTCAGATGAAAGCCGTTGGCGAAGTCTGCGGGCGGCAGCCATTGCCCATGACAGGTCGGGAAGTCGATACAGGCCACCGCCGCGTAGTTGGAACTGACCCAGCCACCCAAGGCAATTTGCAGGATCACCAGCAGCAACCCGGCAGTCGCCCAGTACTGCAAACGTCGGGGCACGGTCAGCGCTGGCAGTACGCCGGACAGGCGCAACGTCAGCAAAAACAACAGGCTCAACGTCGCAAAGCCGCCGAGCAAATGCCCGGTGACCACTTGCGGCCAGAGCTTGAGCGTCACCGTCCACATGCCGAATGCCGCTTGGGCAATCACCACCGCCAGCAAAAACAACGGCAACTTCACCGGCTGCCCGGGGTGACGACGATGAACCCAGGCGCGACCCGCCAGCACCGAGATCAGCAGCCCCAACGTGCCGGCGAAGTAGCGGTGAACCATCTCGTTCCAGCCCTTATGGGCTTCCACGGGAGCGTCGGGAAAATGCAGTTCGGCATGGGCCAATTGAACTTCGCTTTGCGGCACGCTGATAAAGCCATAGCAACCCGGCCAGTCCGGGCAGCCGAGGCCTGCGTGGGTCAGGCGGGTGTAGGCCCCGAGCAACACCACAATCAGTGCCAGCAAGGTGGCAAACAGCGCGAGGCGAAATCCAGGTTTGGCCATGACGATGCCCTTATCCGATGTTCGACAGTTTCAGCAAATGGCGCAGGTCGTTGAGCAGATCCTTGCCTTTCACCGTCGGGTCGTAGCGCAGCACCAGATTGCCGTGAGGGTCGATGATCCACAGCTGCGGCACAGCCTTGTCGCCAGCAGTTTTGTGGAACTCGGTCAGGCTCAGTGGATAGCGCTGCAATTGAGGATACTCGCGCGTCAGCTTGGCGTCGTACTCACTGCTCAGCGGTTGCGCCATGGCCAAGGCATGACTGGCGCGCCCGGCATCACGGCCGAGGCCGATCTGGATCTGCCGCGCTAGGTACACCAGTTGCTGGCAGTCCACCGAGCAATCCTTGGGCGCGGTCACCAAAATCTGCCAACGATCCTCCTGCGCCTGCACGCCGAGGTCGGCGCGGGTCTGGCCGTTGCCGATCAGTTCGCCGTGATAGCTGCGACCTTCCGGCACCCAGAACTGCAATTTGTACATGCCGGTGGCGAGGATCATCGGACCGATCACCCCAAGCAGGATCAGCAGCAACTGCAATCGCCCCTTGCGCCGACTCACCGGCGATTTCGCTTCAGACATGCTGGGTGGATTCATGGCCGCTCCCATGGTGTTTCTCCTTTGCGTTGTGCCAGCCGAGATAGAGATAGAGGCCGAACAGGGCGATCGACATGGCGCACCACTGCACGGCATAAGCCAGGTGTTTTTCCGGTCCCATGGCGACTACCGGCCAGTCAGCCTGGTAAGTCGCGGGAGCGCTTTCTGCGCGTAATTCGTAGGCAAAACCTTCACGATTCAGCGCCGTCCAGAGCCTGGCCGGTTCGACTGCGGTGATCAGTTGTGGCCAGGTCGTGGTGTTCGGGTCGGCGTGCAACTGGAAGGTAGCGCCGGGGGAGACGTAGACCCAGGCAACGAGACTCAAGGCCTGAGTCGGCGTGGTGAATTGCGGTGGGATGCGGCGATCCGGCCACGGCAGCCAGCCGCGATTGATCAGCAGCCAAAGCCCGGTCGCCTGATCCTGAAACGGTTGCAGCAGTTCGACGCCAACCTTGCCGTCGCGCTGACGGTTATCCAGCAACAGGCTGTGGGCGGCATCGAACTGGCCGTGCAGGTGAACCCGGCGGAAGGCCGGATCTGCGGCGTGTTGCAGTTCGGTACTGGCCATCGGTTCGGCGGCGCGGCGCTCGGCGTAGCTTTGCAGCAGCGCACTTTTCTCTGCGCCCCGGCTCAATTGCCAGAACCCGAGTGACACCAGCATGGGCAACAACACCGCGACCACCAGGGTCGGCACGATGCCCGGCCGGAAACGCTTCATGGCGTCGCCAGAAAGTCGGTAGTCGCGATAGCTATACTCAAGTGCATCGCCTTTCCCCCGGAGTTTCACCATGCTCAAAGCAGCCATCGTCCTGATGCTGATTGCCACGGTTGTCAGCCTGTTCAGCGGCCTGTTTTTTCTGGTCAAGGACGACAGCAGCTCGAACCGCCTCGTCATTGCCTTGAGTGTTCGTGTTGCGCTGGCCGCCATTACCGTCGGCTTGATTGCCTGGGGTTTTTTCAGCGGCCAACTGGTGTCGCACGTACCTTGGTAAGCCTCAGAGCACGTAGACGAAAACGAAAAGACCGATCCACACCACGTCCACGAAGTGCCAGTACCAACTCGCCGCTTCAAACGCGAACTGATGGTCGGCATCGAAGTGCCCGCGCATGACCCGCATCAACATCACGAACAGGATGATGGTGCCGATGGTCACGTGGGCGCCGTGGAAACCGGTGAGCATGAAGAAGGTCGCGCCGTAGATGCCCGAACCGAGCGTCAAGCCCAGTTCGTGGTAGGCGTGTATGTATTCTTCGGCCTGAAAACCAAGGAACGCGCAGCCCAGTAGCACGGTGAGCGCCAGCCAGATTTTCAGCGCGCCGCGATGGCCCTTTTTCAAGGCGTGGTGAGCGATGGTCACGGTGACGCTGGAACTCACCAGCAAGACGGTGTTGAGCAACGGCAGGCCCCAGGGACTGATGACGTCCTTGGGCGGCGGAAACAGTTTCGAATCAGGGTTGTTCAGCAACGGCCAGACGAACTCGAAATTAGGCCAGAGCATATGAGCGAGGCCTTTGGCCCCTTCACCCCCGAGCGCCGGGCCGGAAATGGCTCTGACATAAAACAGCGCGCCGAAGAACGCGATGAAGAACATCACCTCCGAGAAGATGAACCAGCTCATGCCCCAGCGGAACGAGCGATCCATCTGTGCGCTGTACAAGCCCTGGCGGCTTTCCTTGATGACCGTGCCAAACCAGCCGAACAGCATGTACGCCAGCAGCAGGCCACCGACGAAAAAGATCAGCGGGCCGTGGGACTCCGGCCGCGCCGCCTTCAGGTCGTTGAACCAGGTGGCCAGGCCGAACACGGTGACGAACATACCGATCGTGGCAATGATCGGCCATTTGCTCTGTGCCGGAACGTAATAATGCTCATGAGTTGCCATTTATTGTTCTCCTTATCGGGCACGCTTTAACGCCTAGCCACCAGTGTTTGCAGCAACAGCTGCGGGCGGATGACGTGCGGTGATATCGAACAGCGTGTAGGAAAGCGTCAGGTGCTTCACATCCTTGGGCATGTCACGGTCAACGATGAAACGTACCGGCATCTCGATCCGTTGACCGGGCTGCAGCACTTGCTGGGTAAAGCAGAAACATTCGGTCTTGTGGAAATACGCCGCCGCGGCGCTGGGCGCGATGCTCGGAACCGCCTGGGCGCTCATCGGCTGATCTGTAGGGTTGTGGGCGATGAAGATCATCTCGTTCACCGCTCCCGGATTCGCCGTCAGCTCATCGCTCTTGGGGTAGAAATCCCACGACATGTCGGCGGAATTGGTCGACAGAAACTGCACGCGAACCTGCCGCGAGGTGTCGACCGTTTGCTCGCCCTCATACTGCCCGCCGGTCTTGCCGTTGATGCCGAACGCCTTGCACATCACGTCGTAGATCGGCACCAGGGCAAACCCGAAGACAAACATCGCCACCACCACCAGCAACAGGCGCGTGACCAGTTTCTTCAAAGAAATAGAGTCAGCCATCGCTTCTAACCTCCGCAGAGAACCCTATGGGAGCTGCCCTTTGTGGCGAGGGAGCTTGCTCCCGCTCGGCTGCGAAGCAGACGCAAACCTTTTGGGGCCGCTTCGCGACGCAGCGGGAGCAAGCTCCCTCGCCACACAGGCTCGCCCCCACAAAGGTCGCAGTGTTCATTTCACTTCCGGCGGCGTGGTGAAGGTGTGATACGGCGCCGGCGACGGAATGCTCCACTCCAGGCCTTCTGCTCCATCCCACGGCTTGGCCGGTGCCGGCTCGCCACCACGGATGGTCTTGATCACGATGAACAGGAAGAAGATCTGCGTGGCGCCGAACATGAATGCGCCGATCGACGAGACCATGTTGAAGTCGGCGAACTGCAGGTTGTAGTCGGGAATCCGCCGTGGCATGCCCGCCAGCCCTACAAAGTGCATCGGGAAGAACGCCAGGTTCATGCCGATGAACGAGAGCCAGAAGTGCAGCTTGCCGAGGGTTTCGTCGTACATGTGGCCGGTCCATTTCGGCAGCCAGTAGTAGGCCGAGGCGAAGATCCCGAAGATCGCCCCCGGTACCAGTACGTAATGGAAGTGCGCGACCACAAAGTAGGTGTCCTGGTACTGGAAGTCCGCCGGGGCGATGGCCAGCATCAACCCGGAGAACCCGCCGATGGAAAACAGGATCACGAACGCCACCGCAAACAGCATCGGTGTCTCGAAGGTCAGCGAGCCTTGCCACATGGTGCTGGCCCAGTTGAACACCTTCACGCCGGTCGGCACCGCGATCAGCAATGTGGCGTACATGAAGAACAACTCGCCCACCAGCGGAATGCCGACCACGAACATGTGGTGCGCCCAGACGATGAACGACAGGAACGCGATACTCGCCGTCGCATAGACCATCGAGGTGTAGCCGAACAGCGGCTTGCGCGAGAAGGCCGGAATGATCGAGCTGACGGCACCGAAGGCCGGCAGGATCATGATGTACACCTCGGGGTGACCGAAGAACCAGAACACGTGCTGGAACAACACCGGGTCACCACCACCGGCGGCACTGAAGAAACTGGTGCCGAAGTGGATGTCCATCAGCATCATCGTCACGCAGCCGGCGAGTACCGGCATCACCGCGATCAGCAGGAACGCGGTAATCAGCCAGGTCCAGACGAACAGCGGCATTTTCATCAACGTCATGCCGGGGGCGCGCAGGTTGAGGATGGTGGCGATCACGTTGATCGCGCCCATGATCGAACTGATCCCCATCAAGTGGATGGCGAAGATGAAGAAGGTCACGCTTTCCGGTGCGTAGGTCGTCGACAGTGGGGCGTAGAACGTCCAGCCGAAGTTCGGTCCGCCGCCGGGGGTGAACAGGGTCGATACCAGCAGGATGAACGCCGCCGGCAATAGCCAGAAGCTGAAGTTGTTCATCCGTGGCAGTGCCATGTCCGGCGCGCCGATCATCAACGGGATCATCCAGTTGGCGAGACCGACGAAAGCCGGCATCACCGCGCCGAAGACCATCACCAGGCCGTGCATGGTGGTCATCTGGTTGAAGAATTCCGGCTGGACGATTTGCAGTCCCGGCTGGAACAACTCGGCACGAATCACCATCGCGAACGAGCCGCCGAGCAAGAACATGGAGAACGCGAACCACAGGTACAGCGTGCCGATATCCTTGTGGTTGGTCGTCAGCACCCAGCGCATCAGGCCTTTGGCTGGGCCGTGGGCGTGGGCGGTGCCGGTATGAACATGGTCGTCGACGACAGCAGTCATGTCCTGTCTCCTGCAAACAGATGGGCTGGGCAGGCCGGGGCGCGATGCCCCGACGGGTTGCTTACGTGCGCAATAGACTGGGTCATTTGCTTTCCGCCTGTTTCAGCTCCAGCACTTCTTTAGGGGTGACCATGTCGCCTTTATTGTTGCCCCAGGCGTTACGTTCGTAGGTCACGACCGCTGCGATATCGACTTCCGAGAGCTGCTTGCCGAACGCCGCCATGGAGGTTCCGGGCTTGCCGTGGAAGACAATGCCCAAGTGATCCTTGATCGGTCCGGTAGCGATTTTCGAGCCCTTGAGCGCCGGGAACATCGGCGGCAGGCCCTGACCTTCGGCCTGGTGACAGGCGACGCAGGTGGTGTGATAGACCTTGTCGCCGCGCTCCTTGAGCTCCTCGAGGGTCCATTCCTTGCTGGTCAGCTCTTTGAGTTGGAGGGCTTCAGCCTTGCGTTCGGCCAGCCATTTTTCGTAATCGGCCTTTTCCTTGACCTCGACCACGATCGGCATGAAACCGTGGTCCTTGCCGCACAATTCGGCGCATTGACCGCGGTAGAGGCCGGGTTTGTCGACACGGGTCCAGGCTTCGTTGACGAACCCCGGAATCGCATCGCGCTTGACTGCAAAGGCCGGCACCCACCAGGAGTGGATAACGTCGGCGGAAGTCACCAGGAAGCGCACCTTGGCGCCGATCGGCAGCACCAAAGGCTTGTCGACCTCCAGCAAGTAGTGCTCGCTCTTGGCTTCCTTGTTGTTGATCTGATCGGCAGGCGTGGTCAGGTTGCTGAAGAACTCGACATCCTGGCCCAGGTATTTGTAGTGCCACTTCCACTGATAGCCGGTGACCTGGATATCGATATCCGGCTCACTGGCGTCGTACATCTTGATCAGGGTTGCGGTCGCGGGAACCGCCATGGCCACCAGGATCAGGAAGGGCACGATGGTCCAGAGGATTTCGACGGTGGTGCTTTCATGAAATTTTGCGGCCACCTGCCCGGTCGAGCGGCGGTGGAGAATCATCGACCAGAACATGGCGCCGAAGACGATGACGCCGATCACTACACAGATCCAGAAAATGGTCATGTGCAGGTCAAATACTGCGTGACTGATTTCAGTCGCTCCAGGCGCCATATTCACAGTCCAGGCCGCTTGCGCCTGACTGAAAATCGACCACAACAGGAGGCCCATCCAGACATGTGGATGTCGCATCATTGCGGGTTCCCCTTATAGTTCTTTTTATCCCGCCGGCTTTCACCTGCGGCAAGGGAGCGGCTTTTTCAGACTACGAACTTGAATCGCCGAGCCTTGCTGCGTGTGCAGTCGGGCGTCATCAGCTAACTCCATTCCCACCCGAGTATAGACAGCGACTGCCACCTCGCAACGTGATGGCGTAAATCATCTGAAACAGCTGGGACTTGCGTTCCAGGGCACGAATGGAGAAGGATGCAGACGAGTGGTGGCAAATCGATATAACTTTGATGTCTCAAGGATGAAATAATTATGACAAATGCGTCTTAGCATTTTTCGTATGCCAGCTAAGTTATGTCTTCCCTATTTCATTGCCTTTGTTTCCTGGAGTTTTCATGAACACCGCCGCATTGCGCGAGCAGATCCAAAAAGCCCAACAACACGAAGCCGAAACCGGCCTGCTGACTCGTCAGCTGGAAACCCAATTGCCACACCTTCACTCCGCCATCCAATTGCCGGATGTCGACGCCAACGGCGTGATGACGCGTTTTGTGGCCGCGTATATAGAGCAAGTGCCGGACCTGCTGGACGCAGCCAATGAAGTCGCCAGGGAAGCGGGTATCGAATCACAGATCAAACCGGTGCTGAAAATCGCCGAGCAGTTCTTCCTTCAGCCGCCAGCGATCATGGCCGGTCATGTGGGTCTGGACAGCCTGCTGGACGAAGCCTATCTGGCGCACCGCCTGGTCGAAGAGGTCAATGACCTGTACATCAAGCATTTTGGCCAGCCACTGATCCCCTTGGACATGACGGTTGCCAACCTGATTGCCCACCAACTGATCGGCGAAGAGTTCGCCAATCAACTGGATGAGGCGGTGCATCACGCCGTGGACGAGATGCTCAATGAAGACAGTTTCGCGCTGGAGTCCGTCGAGGCCTACCGCGAGAAACTTAACAGCCCCGACACCGGCGCTGCATGGAAGCGCTGGCCGTGCCTGTCGCGCCAGTTGGGCGTCGGCCTGGAGCTGGATCAGCCAGCGGCTTGATTCGTTGCCCATAAAAAATCGCAGCCTGTTGGCTGCGATTTTTTTTAAGCGGCTGCGGAGCCGACGCCCGTCGTGGTCCGCAATCGCCCTTCCAGCCTGCGCTTCAACCCCCGCGCTTCAATCAACAGTTTTGACCCCTTGGCCGCATTGGCCCGACTCCATTCCTCCAGCAACTCCAGGCACGAGTGATCGATGTAGCTCAGGTTATTGAGCGGCACATGCACCGTCGCGCCAGCCGGAATGGTTCCCAGCACCTGGGTCAGCGCCGGCACTTTGAGAAAGGTCGCTGCACCGATCAACCGCAATTCCATTTCGCCGTCCTTGGGCAGGTCGATCAGGCTGATTTTCAACCGCGAAGCCTTCCAGGCCAGTTTGGCCAGGGTCAGGCCGAAGCCGATCAGCACGCCAGTCAGCAGGTCGGTGAAGATGATCGCCAGGGCTGTTGCCGCGTAGGTGAACATCGGCATCCGGCCATAACGGCCCAGACCGCGGAAGGCCTTGAGGTCGACCAGTTTGAAACCGGTGTAAACCAGAACGCCCGCCAGGCTCGCCACCGGAATGCTTTGCAGCACGCTAGACAACAGCAACACGAAAGCCAGCAGCCACAAGCCATGGAAGATCGCCGACAGTCGCGTGGTGGCCCCTGCCTGGACGTTGGCCGAACTGCGTACGATCACGCCGGTCATTGGCAGCGCGCCGAGCAGGCCGCAAAGCATGTTGCCTACGCCTTGAGCCGACAATTCCCGGTCGAAGTCTGAGCGCTGGCCGCTGTGCATGCGGTCCACCGCGGCGGCTGAAAGCAGGGTTTCGGCGCTGGCGATAAACGCCACGGCAAATGCGGCGATCAGCAAGGTCGGGTCAGCCAGATTGAGCAAGTCGGCAGGCTTCAGCCAGTCGATGGCTTCTGCGAGGTTGGCCGGGACTTCCACGCGTTTGACCTGCAAGGCGAGCATCAGGCTGGCGACCGTCGCCAGGCCTACACCCAGCAGTGCGCCGGGAATGAAGCGCAGGGAATGGGGACGGAATTTCTCCCACAGCCACATCACCGCAATCGTCGACAGTCCGAGCAACCCGGCTTGCCAACCGAAGGAGGGCAAGGCCTGCACGACGGCAGCGGGGAAGGCTGCCAGGTTGTCCAGCCCCGAAGGCTTGGGCACGGCGTCGAGCATCACATGCACCTGTGACAACACGATCAGTACACCAATCCCGGCGAGCATGCCGTAGACCACTGCTGGCGCCGTCACCCGGAACCAGCAGCCCAATTTAAAGCGCCCGGCCAGCAACTGCAGAAAACCCGCCAGTAACAGGATCGGCCCGAGCATGGCGATACCATGCTGGCGCACCAGTTCGAACACCAGAACCGCCAAGCCGGCCGCCGGGCCGCTGACTTGCAGTGGCGAACCGGCAAGCCAGCCCACCACCAGGCCACCGATGATGCCGGTGATCAAGCCTTTGGATGGCGGCAGCCCCGAGGCGATGGCGATGCCCATGCACAAGGGCAGGGCGACGAGAAACACAACCACGGACGCTAGCAGCTCCCGTGGCAGAACAGCTTTAAGTTGAGCAGCACGCATGGTGACTCTCCCGAAGTTTTCTTCAGGCATGGCGAAGCCAGGCTGCCTGATCGGCAGCCTCGGCTAAACCACACAATGATTTAGGAAGATTTAGAAGCGCGCTTTAGGCGTCGCCACCGGAATCGGATGGCTGCCATCGAGCGGCAGGAAACAACCCTTGTCCGCGTCGTAAGCTCTGATTTCGCTGGTTTCGATGTTGTAGATCCAGCCATGGATAAACAACTGACCATTGGCCATGCGCGAGGCTACCGACGGGTGCGTGCGCAAATGCTGCAGCTGGGCGATCACATTCTCCTCGGTGAGGACGTGCATGCTTTCGTTTTCGTCAGCGCAATGGCAGTTTTCCTGGACCATGGTTTTTGCCACTTCGGCATGACGCAACCAGGCTTTGACCGTCGGCATTTTTTCCAGGCTTTGCGGGTTGAGCACTGCGCGCATCGCGCCACAGTCGGAGTGCCCGCAAATGATGATGTGCTGCACGCCGAGGGCCAGGACGGCGTATTCGATTGCCGTGGATACACCGCCATTCATTTGCCCATAAGGCGGCACAACGTTGCCGACGTTACGGGTGACGAACAGATCGCCGGGGGCGCTTTGGGTGATCAGCTCGGGAACGATGCGCGAATCGGCGCAGGCGATGAACATCGCTCTGGGGCTCTGGGCCGTGGCGAGTTTTTTGAAGAGTTCTTCCTGCTGTGGAAAAACTTCGTGATGAAAATGCAAAAAGCCGTCAACGATATGCTGCAGCGCTGCATCGGCGGTTTCCGCCTCCGGTTGGGCTGAAGCCGACGCAGCCAACGGCTGTTTATCCTTGTCACTCATGATTCATCCTCTTTGGCGGAGTCAGGGAATTTTCCCGTTTTGTCCGGTGTGAAGCCAGTGGCTGTTTAAAAAACATCCAGGTCGAGAGCCTCGACCCATCAGTCACTCGATGAACAAGGTAGCGGTCGAAACTTAACTCAAACTGAATAAAACGCTCTAGAACGTGTGTTACAGCTCACAAAAAACGTGACTGGCGTAGTGGCAAAGTGCATTTCACCCTACTCAACCATAGGCCAATTGTCCTCAAATCAACGACATCTGGCGACCGGGCGGACAGAAGGCTTCGCAGTCCAGATTAAAACCTTCCCGACGATTGAGTCCCAGGCGTTTGATGGTTTTGGCAAAGCGCTGCGCCAGCAGATCGGCAAACGGCCCTTCGCCACGCATCCGGGCACCGAAGCGACTGTCGTAGAGCTCGCCGCCACGGCTTTGGCGAATCAGGCTCAACACATGCGCGGCACGCTGAGGATAGTGGGCCGCCAGCCATTCTTCGAACAGCGGTGCAACCTCCAGCGGCAAGCGCAGCATCATGTAGGCCGCACTTTGCGCCCCGGCGGCATGAGCTTCGGTGAGCAGGCTTTCGAGTTCACTGTCGTTGATCATCGGAATCATCGGCGAGCACAGAACGCCCACCTGAATTCCCGCTTCACGCATCACGCGGATCGCCCGCAACCGAGCCTTGGGTGCCGCGGCGCGCGGTTCGAGGATACGTTTGAGCTCATCGTCCAGGGTAGTGAGGCTGATCATCACTGCTACCAGCCTCTGCTCGGCGAGTTCGGCCAGCAGGTCCAGATCCCGAAGAATCAGCGAGCCCTTGGTGATGATGGTCACGGGATGGCGATAGCGCAGCAGCACTTCGAGGGTTTTTCGGGTGATTTTGTGTTCGCGTTCGATCGGTTGATAAGGATCCGTATTGGAGCCCAGATTGATCGGCGCACATTGATAGCCGCGCTTGGACAGTTGTTCTTCCAGTACATCGGCGGCGTTGGTCTTGGCGATCAGTTTGGTTTCGAAATCCAGCCCTGGCGACATGTCCCAATAAGCGTGGCTGGGCCGTGCGTAGCAATAGATGCAACCGTGCTCGCAGCCGCGATAGGGATTGATCGAGCGATCGAAGGGCAAGTCCGGCGAGTTGTTGCGCGTGATGATGGTTTTCGCCGTTTCGATGCGCACCTCGGTGCCCTGGGTGATCGGCGCTTCCTGATACCAGCCGTCATCCTCGGCCACCGAGCGATTCGGCGCGAAACGGTTGTGCGGGTTGGTGGCGGTGCCGCGGCCGCGAGGTGGCACGGGAGTAGACATCGACAAGGGTCCTTTGGCTGTATGTTCATACAGTATAGGGGCTCGGCAGATTCGGCCAGTGCCGTTCGGCGCCTGGTTCTTTGTATTAAACGTTCGTCACTATGAGATACATATAACGACTGGAATAATTTTAAGAGCTATTAGTAATATCACCTCGCACGAAGTTGTCGTGACCAACTATTAAATGGAATTAATCAATGTCGAATTACAATCAGCGCGGTATTTTTTTGCAACTGATGCGAGCCTCTACTGTTAGTCCAAAAGAAGTTCGGGTTTCCATGCAGTTTGCACTAAAGGAAGAGGGTTACGATCCGGAAAACCGTGCTGTCACTTACGCTCTGCTGGACTCGAGCACCCGCGAGGCCGTATCGAACGACGGCGGCGTGACTTTCACCATGGGTACCGCCCCTGCTGATGTGGACGGCGATGGTGACATCGACGCACAAGACAAGGCTGTTCTGCTGGCCTTGGCGAGTGCCTATTCGAAGATCGTCAAACCTTAATCGCGATTGAGGTTGTAACTGAAATCTAAAAAAAGCGGTATGGAATTTCCCATACCGCTTTTTTATTTAATGAGTCGTCGTTTCGCCCTTGTCATCACTTGAAGTTGTTCTCAAATAGTCTTCCCTTACCGCCATTACATCACTGGCTTTAACAGGGCCCCCTTTGTTTCCCCAACTAGTGGCAATGAAACTCACCACATCCGCTACTTCCTGATCCGACAAGCGCCAGGCGAAACCGGGCATGGTAAAGGTCGAAGGTGCCGTGTGAGTCGCCGGCAGCGTGCCGCCCTTGAGTACGATGTGAATCAGCGACGTCGGATCCTGCGACTGCAACACCGGGTTGCCTGCCAGCGCCGGGAACACTTTAGTGTAGCCATGGCCATCGGTACGGTGACAGGCCGCGCAGTTGTCGATGTACACCGAAGCGCCGGGCTTGCTGTCGTCCCCGTTCCACAGCGCCTGTGCCACCTGTTTGTCGTACTGGTGCGGCTGATCATTGGGATCATTCGCCGGCAGGGACTTGAGGTAACGGGCAATCGCGGTCAGATCGTTGTCGGTCATGTACTGCATGCTGTGTGTCACCACATCACTCATGCCGCCAAACACGGCGCTGCGATCACTGCGGCCGGTCTTGAGGAACTGCACCAATTGTTCTTCGCTCCAGCTGCCGAGGCCGTCTTTGTGATCACCGCGCAGACTTTTCGCGATCCAGCCTTCCAATGGCGCACTGCCTGACAGAAATGCGCTGCCTTCGCCTGCATTCAGGGATTTTTCCTGCATGGTCAGGGCACGCGGCGTATGGCACGCGCCGCAATGTCCGAGACCTTCCACCAGATACGCCCCACGACTGACCACGGCATCTTCGCCGGGTGGCGCTTTGTAGTCCGCCACAGCCGGGGCGAACATCCAGCGCCAACCCGCAAGCGGCCAGCGCATGCCCAAAGGCCAGGGAATGTCGCTGGCCTTGTTCGCCTGAGCGACAGGCGCCACGCCATGCATGAAGTAGGCGTACAAGGCGTTCATGTCGGTTTCGGTGACGCTGGCGTAGGACGGATACGGCATCGCCGGGTACAACGTACTACCGTTTTTGGCGACGCCATGGCGCACGGCCTTGTCGAAATCCTCAAGGCTGTAGTCACCCAGGCCGGTTTTGTCCGGCGTGATATTGGTGGAGTAGATTGTCCCGATCGGCGTTTCCATCGGCAAACCACCGGCGAACGGCTTGCCGTCCTTGGCGGTATGGCAGGCCACGCAGTCACCTGCGCGGGCGAGATACTCGCCTTGTTTGATCAGGTTTTGATCGATTTCTGCGGCGTTGAGGAAGCCACAACCGAACAGTGCCAGGGTCGCGATAACAAATGCTTTCATGGTCATCGCTCCTTAAGCCTGAACCAGCGGGCCGGGGTTTTTCAGGTACTGCTCGCGGATCGCCCGGGCCGACCAGTAGGTCAACGCGGCCACCAGGCCGGTAGGGTTGTAGCCCAGACCTTGTGGGAAAGCTGACGCTCCGGGGACGAAAACGTTGTGTACGTCCCAGCTCTGCAAGTAACGGTTCAGGGCGCTGGTTTTCGGATCGGTGCCCATGATCGCGCCACCGTTGAGGTGGGTGGTCTGGTAAGACGCGGTGTTGAAGTGATCGCCAACCTTCTTGCCCAGCACGGCGATGGCCTTGGGGCTCATCGCTTCGGCGATCTTGCCCATTTTCTCGACCATGAAGCGGTTCATCTTGATGTCGTTTTCCTGCCAGTCGAAGGTCATCCGCAACAGTGGCAAGCCGTAGGCATCGCGGTACACCGGGTCCAGATCGAGGTAATTGCCACGGTAGGATTGATGCGCGCCGTGGGCATCCATCGACACTTGATGGGTGTAGTAATCGGCGGTGGCACGTTTCCAGGCACTGCCCCAGGCCGGGGTGCCCGGTGGGTTGGATGTGCCAGCGATCGGTCGGCTGCCGGCCTGGTTGACCCACATCGGTGAGCCGCCGACGAAACCATGGGGGCCATGATCAAAGTTGTCGGCGTTGAAGTCGTCCACCGCCACGCCGTTACCGCCGGCACCAATAAAGTTGTTGGTGTGGGTGTCTTTGTCGAAGTAGGCCTTGATGGTGGCCATGTTCTGGTAGGCGAAGTTCTTGCCGACCACGCCTTCGCCGCTGATTGGGTCATACGGCTTGCCGATACCCGAAAGCAGCATCAGCCGAACATTGTGAAACTGGAAGGCACCGAGGATCACCAGGTCTGCCGGCTGCTCGATTTCCCGGCCCTGGCCGTCGATGTAGGTGACGCCTGTTGCCTTGCGCTTGGTGCTGTCGAGATTGACCCGCAGTACATGGGAGTTGGGCCGCAGCTCGAAATTGGGCAGCGGCTTTAGCGCCGGCAGAATGTTTACGTTCGGCGATGCCTTGGAATACATGTAGCAGACATAACCACTGCAAAAGCCGCAGAAGTTGCACGGGCCCATTTGTGCGCCGTAGGGGTTGGTGTAGGGGCCTGACGTATTGGCCGACGGCAGGTTGTAGGGTTTGTAACCCACTGCGGTGGCCGCTTTCTGAAACAGCTGTGCGGAAACAGTGTTCTTCTGCGATTCCAGCGGGAAATGATCGGAGCGATCCGGCGCGTACGGGTTGCCACCCTTGCCTTCGCCAACCATCTGACCCTTCACCGTCCAGGCCTGTCCCGACGTGCCGAAAACCTTCTCGGCGTAATCGAAAAACGGTTCCAGCTCTTCATAGCTGACGCCGAAGTCCTGGATGGTCATGTCCTTGGGAATGAAGCTTTTGCCGTAGCGTTCTTCGTAGTGGCTACGCATGCGCAACTCGATCGGGTCGACCCGAAAGTGCACGCCGGACCAGTGCAAACCGGCGCCGCCGACACCGTTGCCGGGCAGGAAGGCGCCCAGTTGGCGGTTCGGCAGCGCGATGTCATTCACGCTGTGGCGAATGGTCACGGTCTCTTTGGAAATGTCCTGGAAGAGTTTTTTCCGCACGCTGTAGGTGAGTTCGTCGATCACCTGTGGATAGTTGCCATCGGGGTAAGTGTCCTGCATCGGCCCGCGCTCCAGCGCCAGCACATTCAGGCCGGCTTCTGTCAGCTCCTTGGCCATGATTGCGCCCGTCCAGCCAAAACCGACGATCACTGCGTCGACCTTCTTCATTACCGTTGCCATGCTCACGCCCTCTCGCCGCGAATTGAAACTGCCGGGAAGGGGTATTGCTCGTTGCGGTCCACCCAATCCATGAAATCGGCGCGGGCGCCGGGGAAGCCGATCATGGTCCAGCCGACCATGCCTTTATTGCCGCCGTGAATCGGGTCGCAGAAGAACCCTTCTTTGGTGTTTTGCAGCAGCAGGTTGAAGAAAATCTTCGCGGGGACACTGTCGAACTGCGGTTTTCCGACTTCGAGTTGCTTGAGCAAATCGTCTCGGGTAGCGCTGTCTTGCTCAGCAAATACTTTACCGTTGAGCGTTTTCGACCACGCATCCGTCGCGGCGATGCCCAGGCGATAAATCTCTTTGGGCACCAATTTGCTCTGCCAGCCCATTTCCGGAGCGGCGTCTGCGTTGAACGGTCCCTGCATGAACCACAACGCGCCGGCCGCGTAAGGCGTGTTCATCTGGCGGTCGATGTATTCAGGCACACCGGCTTCCAGAGCGCCTGGCCCTTGGGCATCGCTCGGAATCAATTGGGCGACAGCGGCGTTGATGAACGCCCATTCTTCGGCGGTGAAGTAGCTGGGTTCATAGGTGCTGGTGCTGACCGGCGCTTTGACGGAACCGGCCGGGGCTGCTTCGGGCGCGGCCATCAGGACTGCGCTGCCCAGACCGCTGCTGGCAACGGTGACCACCGGGATCAAGGTCAGGGATTTGCGCAAAAACTCACGCCGCGGGTTGTCTCGATCTTGATCGGACATAGGGTGGCACCTCATCAGGCAGTAGCGGTTTTTCAGCCGTCTCGCAGGACGACTTTTCGTTTTGGCACCGATGAAGATCGCCCCGCATCGGTAATATTGAGAAACAAATGGTAGCAGGCTAAGCATCAAGATGAACCGATTCAGCTGAAAAACCTCGGTTTTGCAACGAAAGCGATCGGCTGATTCACGATTCTTTGACAGAGGAGTCACAGGCCTTTGACCGCTGGGAGTTGAAGCTCAGTGTCATCTTCCCGATTCCTGAACGGTCACCCCGAGCATGTCTCTACTGCGTTGTACCCAGGCGATCTGCCTGTCGCTGGCCGCACTTTTAAACCTGCCGCTGGCCCTTGCCGACGACAGTGCATTACCCCGACCTGAGGAATGGGCTCAATCGGTCGAGGTGCAGTACAACCTTTTCAAAATGTCCCCGACGCTCTATCGCAGTGCATTGCCAGACAGGGGCGCTGTGCCGTTACTGGAAAAACTCAAGGTCGGGACGGTTATCTCGTTCTTGCCCGAGTCGGATTCAAGCTGGTTAACGACGCCAGGAATCGCACAAATACAGCTGCCCTACCGCACCAACCATGTGGATGACGCGGATGTACTCAATGCCCTTCGAACGATCCAGACCGCTGAAGCCAAGGGGCCGGTGCTGATGCACTGCAAACATGGCTCGGACCGCACGGGCTTGATGGCGGCGATGTACCGGGTCGTGTTGCAAGGCTGGAGCAAGGAAGACGCCCTGAACGAAATGACCCAGGGCGGCTTTGGTGACAGCACTCATTTCAAGGACAGCGTCCGTTACATGATGCAAGCCGATGTCGACAAGCTCCGCACCGCGTTGGCCAACGGCGATTGCAGCACCAGTCCGTTCGCCAGTTGTTCGATGAAGAACTGGTTCAAATCAGCCCATGTCGAGTAAATCGTTGCCTCAGCGGGGTAACGGCCTCTGACGAAAGCGCGAACAGATCTTCGGCAATCGGCCGTTCAAGAAACGCTTCCAGAGCGGTCAGCAAAGAACGCGAATCGCCCGAAGAAAAAAACGCTTCGCGAAAGGCTCGCCCTGTTTGCGCATTGAAAACCCAATCCTGTTGGAATCGCTTGAAGGCTTCGATAGCCAATACGTGTGACCACTGGTAGGCGTAAACGGAGGCGGCGTAACCGGTCACCAGATAATCGAAGCTGTTTGCGAACCGACAATAAGACGGCAGTTGCACGTGGGGAAGCTCCCGCTGAACCTCTTCGAATACTTGCTGGATGCTACGACCATCGCCTTGGCTGCGATGCACTTCGAAATCGAACATTGCGCCCAACAGCAAGAGTGCGGTTTGTCGGCTGGTCTGGGTTTCGAGGGCTGACAATGCCGCGTCTACCCGTGCCTCGGTCAAGCGTTCAGCGCTTTGGTGGTGGGCACCCAGCCATAACAGAAACTCCCGTGACAGGCACCATTGCTCGAATACTTGCCCTGCAAATTCCGCACTGTCGCGCCCCAGTTGGAAAATGCCGGAGAGGTTGTGATGCGGCGAACTCGTCAGCACATGCTGCAGACAATGACCGAACTCATGAAAAAGCACCCGCAGATCCTTGTGCTCAAGCAGGCACGGATGGCCGTCGACCCCTGGTGTGAAGTTGCAGTGAAGATCGGCAATCGGTAGTGCTACGCGGCCTTCGGCGTTTCTTCGTCGGTTTCGCAGCGTGCCGGTCCAGGCGTAATCCGGGGCTTCCTTGCGGTGGTACGGGTCAAGATAAATATGCCCGAGGGTTTGGCCATGCTCGCTGATCTCAAACAGTCGCACATCGTTATGCCAGCGACTGAATTCAGCCTGCTCGAGAATCCGGATCCCGAACAGGCGTTCGCAGAACAGGCAGAGTCGTCGCAAGGTGCCGTCCAGGGGAAAATAGTCGCGCAGATTCTCCAGGGCTTGAGGGAAACGATGGTGGCGCAGTTTTTCAGCGAGAAATTCGTGGTCCCAGGCCTGTACTTCCGAAATGCCCCGTTCGAGCGCAAACGCTTGTAGCTCCTTTGAATCCTGTGCAAGTGACGGTGTGTTCAACGTAACTTGCCGACGCAGAAAACGCTGAACCTGATCGGTGGACTCAGCCGCTGCGGTGGCCAGACGCAGTTGCGCGAAATTGTCGAAACCAAGCAGTTCGGCTTTCTGGTGGCGCAGCGAAAGCATCAGCGTCAGTACAGGATCATTATCGAACTCGTCGGTATTCGGGCCTTGATCGGACGCGCGCGTGGAATACGCCACGAAATATTCTTCTCGCAATGCCCGATTTTCGGCGTACATCATGATTTGCTGGCAGGTGTTTTCATCCAGGGGAATCAGCCAGCCTTCATGTCCTGCTTCTTTGGCCAGGTGTTTCAGGCGATTTTTTACGGTGGGGTATAAACCTTCCAGAACCGCAACGTCATCGACGTGCTTGGTCCAGGCAGCGTTGGCACTTTTCAGATGGATGAGAAACAGCTCTTCGAGTCGATTAATGTCGAGGTTCAACCGGGCCAGCTTTTCCCGTTGCGCCCGGGGCAATTCGATTCCCGCCAATTGAAATTTGCGCAGAATCTTGGCCAGCGCGGCCTTGCGTGGCTCATCGAAGTTGAGGGCGATCGAACTGTTCGCCAACCGCTGGTATGCCTCAAACAACGCGCGATTGCTCATTTTTTCGGATTGGTACTTCGCTCCGGCGTCATTGCATGCAGCAACTGCCGTGTTCCAGGCGGTATCGTCGTGTTTCGTCATCGCCAGGGTCTGGATGATGTCCAAAGCCTCGCTCAGCCGTGCATCGACTTCATCGATGGCCAGAACCAGATCATCCCAATTGGGAAGTACGGATTGGCTGATGATGGTTTCGGCAATGACCTGTCGGTTGTCGGTGATGATCGTTGTGATTGCCGGCACGAGGTGTTCGGTGCGGATCTGCGACCAGGGCGGCAGGTCCCAGGCCTGCAAAAGCGGATTGGTGTCGGGCATGGCGTCTTCCTTGAGTAGAGGCTGAATGTGGTCAGCCTATAAAGGAAGCGCAGGGCAAAGGTGGTAGATAGATACCACCTTCCACTCCGTTCTGAAGTGGAAGGTGGCGGTGACTCAGTGTTGCTCGTCAGGTTTTTTCTTCAGCTTCGGATTGGGGAAAAACTGCACGGCCTGAACCTTGGCGTCCGGGACCTTCAGCGCCGAAGTGTTGACCCGCGTGCCCAACTCCTTGGGCACGGACAGGCCTTGTTCATTCAGCGTGTCGGAATAACCGCAGGCCACGCACTCACGGTGCGGGACTGCGTCTTCGTTCCACATCATCAACTTGTCCGGCTCGCTGCAGGCCGGGCAGACTGCCCCGGCGATAAAGCGTTTTTTCGTGATCACAGGACCCTCGCTCATGCTGCCGCGACCTCACTCAGGCCGCTGTGGCGCAAGAGTGCGTCAATCGACGGCGGACGTCCGCGGAAGTCGACGAACAGCACCATCGGTTCCTGGGAGCCACCGCGCGCCAGGATCGCTTCGCGGAAGGCGCGGCCGGTTTCGGCGTTGAGTACGCCTTCTTCTTCGAATTTCGAGAAGGCATCGGCCGACAACACTTCAGCCCATTTGTAGCTGTAGTAGCCCGCCGCATAACCGCCGGCGAAAATGTGGGCGAAGCTGTTGGGGAAACGGTTGTAGGCCGGCGGACGCATGACCGAGACCTCGTCGCGTACGCCTTCAAGTACCTGCGCCACGCTACGGCCATCACCGTGGGTGGCGTGCAGGTCGAAGTCGAACAGCGAGAACTCCAGTTGGCGGACCATCATCAGACCGGACTGGAAGTTCTTCGCGGCGAGCATTTTCTCCAGCAGGTCCTGAGGCAGCGGTTCGCCGGTTTCATAGTGACCGGAGATCAGCGCCAGACCTTCAGGCTCCCAGCACCAGTTCTCCATGAACTGGCTTGGCAGCTCGACCGCATCCCAGGCCACGCCGTTGATGCCGGATACGCCGGCGTGTTCAACGCGGGTCAACAAGTGATGCAAGCCGTGACCGAATTCGTGGAACAGGGTGGTCACTTCATCGTGGGTCAACAGCGCTGGCTTGCCGCTGTCGGCCGGGGTGAAGTTGCACACCAGGTTCGCCACCGGACTTTGCAGTACGCCGCTGATCGTGCGGCGACGGTCACGGGCGCCGTCCATCCAGGCACCGCCGCGCTTGTTGGCGCGGGCGTAGAGGTCGAAGAAGAAGCGGCCGACGTGCTGGCCGTTTTCCTTGATTTCAAACAGGCGAACATCCGGGTGCCAGGTGTCGAAGCCTTTCAGTTCGGCGATTTCGATGCCGTACAGGCGCTGAACGATAGCGAACAGACCGCCCAGCACTTTATCGATCGGGAAGTAAGCGCGAAGGGCTTCCTGGGCAACGCTGTAGCGCTGCTCGCGAAGCTTTTCACCGTAGAAACCGCTGTCCCAGCTTTGCAGATCCGGGCAGCCTTGTTCGGCGGCGTACGCCTTGAGCTGTTCCAGATCCAGGGCGGCGAACGGCTTGCTCCGCTTGGCCAGATCGCGCAGGAAACTCAGCACCTGATCGCTGGATTCGGCCATTTTGGTGGCCAGGCTCAGCTCCGAGAAGCTGGCGAAACCGAGCAGCTTCGCCAATTCCTGACGCAGGTCGAGGATTTCTTCCATGACCGGGCCGTTATCGTTCTGACCGGCATTCGGGCCTTGGTCCGACGCACGGGTGCAGTAGGCGGCGTAGACTTCTTCGCGCAGGGTGCGGTCCTGGGCGTAGGTCATCACCGCGTAGTAGCTCGGGAATTCCAGGGTGATCAGGAAGCCTTCCAGGCCTTTGGCCTGTGCCGCCGCGGCCATTTGCGCCTTGGCCGAATCGGTCAGGCCGGCGAGGGCGGCTTCATCGGTGACGTGCTTGGTCCAGGCCTGAGTGGCGTCGAGCAGCTGGTTGGAGAAACGGCTGCCCAGCTCCGACAATTTGCTCTGCACTTCGGCGTAACGCTTTTGTTCGGCTTCCGGCAGGTCGATACCCGACAGACGGAAGTCACGCAGGGAGTGTTCCAGGATAGTTTTCTGCGCCACCTCGAAACCGGCCGCTTCAGGGCTGTTGGCCAGCGCTTCGAATGCCTCGAACAACTCGCGGTTCTGGCCCAATTCGGTGGAGTAGGCACTCAAGGCCGGCAGACAGGACTCATAGGCTTCGCGCAATTCGGCGCTATTGCACACGGCGTTCAGGTGACTGACCGGGCTCCAGGCGGCGCCCAGTCGATCGTTCAGCTCGTCCATCGCCAGCACCAGGCCGGCCCAGGTCGGTTGTTTGCCTTGGGTTTTGAGGATCTCGGTAATGGCGGCGCGGTTGTCAGCCAGGATCTGTTCAATAGCCGGTTGCACGTGTTCGGCACGGATCGCCGAGAACGGCGGCAGGTCGTAGGACTGCAAAAGAGGGTTGTTCACGCTCACGGTTGGCACCTTGGCTGGAAGAAACATTGCGCCATCTTAATTACAATCGACGCTCACCGCAGCTATCAGCAAAAGAGAGAGAGCCTATCGTGACCCTTCGCAAGTATCAGAACCACACGCCGCTACTGGGCAAAGGCGCCTTTGTCGACGGTTCGGCGGTGGTGATCGGCGACGTTGAAATCGGCGAAGACAGCTCGGTCTGGCCGCTGACGGTGATCCGTGGCGACATGCACCGCATCCGTATCGGCGCGCGCACCAGCGTGCAGGACGGCTGTGTGCTGCACATCACCCACGCCGGGCCGTTCAATCCCGATGGCTTTCCGTTGCTGATTGGCGACGATGTGACCATCGCGCATAAAGTCATGCTCCACGGCTGCACCGTGGGCAATCGGATTCTGATCGGCATGGGCAGCATCGTCATGGACGGTGCGGTGGTCGAGGACGATGTGATCATCGGTGCTGGCAGCCTGGTGCCACCGGGCAAACGCCTGGAAAGCGGCTTCCTTTATGTGGGCAGCCCGGTGAAGCAGATTCGGCCACTGACTGACAAGGAAAAAGCCTTTTTCACCTACAGCGCAGCGAACTACGTGAAGCTCAAGAATTTGCACTTGGCTGAAGGCTACGACCAGCTCTGACCCTGCGCCCTTATTCAGGATTCAACATGCATTACCAAACCGTATTGTTCGACCTCGATGGCACCCTGACCGATCCACGCGAGGGCATCACCCGTTCGATCCAGTACGCCTTGAGCAAACTGGGGATCGATGAGCCCGACCTGAGCAAACTTGAACACTTCATCGGTCCGCCGTTGTTGCAGGCGTTCATGCAGTTCTACGACTTCGACGAGCCCAAGGCCTGGGAAGCGGTGAACTTCTATCGCGAACGCTTCAAGGTCACCGGCCTGTACGAGAACCGCGTATTCGACGGCGTCACTCCCCTGTTGCAAACCCTCGGCGGGCAAGGGCGACAGCTGTACATCGCGACGTCCAAACCGTGGATTTTTGCCCGGGAAATTGCCCGGCACTTCGACTTTGCCAAGCACTTCAAAGTGATCTATGGCAGCGAACTGGATGGTACCCGGACCAACAAAGTCGAGCTGATCGCCCACTTGATGGCCGAACAAGGCCTGGACCCGGCCAGCACCCTGATGATCGGTGATCGTAAACACGACCTGATCGGGGCGCGCAGTAACGGGCTGGATGCCGCGGCGGTGGGTTATGGCTTTGGCAGCCGGGAAGAGTTGAGCGCAGAAGCCCCGACCTGGCACTTCGAGACGCTGGAGGAGATGCACCAGGCGTTTTTGCGGCGCTAATGAAATTGCTTTCGCGGGCAAGCCACGCTCCCACAGGATCCGTGTCGTCCACATTTTTCGTATACGACACGGATCCTGTGGGAGCGGGCTTGCCCGCGAAGGCGCCCGTTCAGCCACTGAAATTTTATGATCCCGCCAAAGCCTTCAACGCCGCCTTGCGCTCCCCGACCGGCAACGCACCAAGCTGCTCGACTGCTGCATAAAACTTCACCCAATCCCCGCCCACCTGTCTGAACAGAGCCGCAAACGCCGCCACCCATTGGTCGTACAGCCCAAATGGCAACAGACGGGCATTGTTCATCGGTGCATTGATCCACGCGTCATAGCGTTTGTCCCCAGCCCATTGGCTGTCGCGCAGCTGCCGGTATTCATCCCGCAAGCGTTCGAACTCGTCGGCTTTGCGCTGACGCATCTGGTCGGCGGGCAGGGGCAGGGTGTATAGCCGTTCGAGTCGCGAGCGGGTATCCAGAACCAATTGAACGAACTGGTTGCGTTGTTGCACCTTCGCGCCGCTGTCCGGTGCCAGGCCGCGGAATGCACGCCATTGGCGGGTGCCTTCCTGTTCGACGAAGGTGGCGAAAGACTCATTGAACTCCGTGTCGTCCTTCACATAAAAACGTTGATGCGCCAGCTCATGGAAGATCAGCGTGGCCAATCGTTCGTCACCCCAGGCCATCATCGAACTGATAATCGGATCATTGAACCAGCCGAGCGTCGAATAAGCCTCGACGCCACCGATCGACACGTCCATACCTTGCAAACGTTGCAACGCAGCCTCACCGCGGGCCGCGCTCTGACTGTAATAACCGCGATAGGCAACGCAACCGGCGATCGGGAAGCAATGGTTCTGTGGGGTCAGGGAAAATTCCGGCGTGGCAAACACGTTCCAGACTACGAACGGCCGGCCAATGTCGGCGTACAAACGGTAACTCTGGTTATCCGGCAGCCGCAGCTGTTGGCTGGCGAACGTGCGGGCCCTTTGCGATTGAGTCAGGTGCGCACGCAATAGCGGATCGCGACCGGGATCGGCAATCACTTTGGAAACCGGCTCACGCGCCCGCAGCAATTGCAGCTGACCACTGGCCAATTGGCCGTAATAGCTGACGCCGGCGCAACCGTTGAGAAACAAAAACAGCACGCCCGGAAACAAAATGCGTAAAACGCGATCAAGTAACCCAAGGCTTGGAAGCGGCCTGATCAAAATGAATCATCCCTGGAGAGTCTGCCCGCAAGACTATCCCGCCTGACTGGAGCTCCGCTATGCGCACGTTGATGCTGACAGGAACCCTGTTGATGCTGGCAGGTTGTGCTGGATTCGGATTACCCCCCCATGATCCGTCTCAAGCGTGGATCGACCTGGATTCGAAGCAGGAAGACACCGCGCTGCAAGCGCTGGAAGTCGATGACAAGGCCGCCATCGACAAACGCTATTTCGAGGTTCAGCCGGGTAGCCATGAGTTGACGGTTCGTTATCAATTCCCGGTCGCACCCACCAATATCGGTCCAGACGCCGAGCCGCTATGGCGTGACTGCCAGCTAAACGTGAAATTCAACGACTTCAACGCCGGCGAGCGGTATCAGCTCAAAGCAGGAAATATCGGCTTTCGGCCATGGGCAAAACTTTATGATCAGCAGCGAAAAGTGATTGGCCAAGGTGTACCGGCAGGCTGCCAGCGCACCTGATCGGCGCTATTCTAAAGGACTGGTCCTTGAGAAAATCATCATGCGCAGGTTACCGCTATTGCTTGCTGCAATCATCGTTGCAGGCTGTCAGAGCCCGTTGCCAGCGGTTAATCCGCAGATGGCCTGGGTCGAGTTTTCTACACCATTCCCCAACGATAAATTGCTGATGGCCGAACGCCTGGACAATCAGCGGTTGACCGACGGGCGTTTTTTCCAGGTCACCCCCGGTAGCCATGAGCTGACTGTTCGATTCGACTTTGAAGTGCCCGGTGGTGGTGGCCTGGGCATGATGAACGGCCCCTCGGAACGCTTGTGCTACCTGACCATCAACTACGATCATTTCGAAGCCGGCCAGCGTTATGTGCTCGAAGGCCGTTCGATAGCGTTCACCCCTGGCGCCCGGTTGTACAACGCCAAGCGTGAAATCGTCGCGCAAGATCGAGAGTCCTATTGCCTCATGTGAGGAGAATCAGCGGTCGTTCTTCTGGTAGATGATTTTCTTCGTGCCGCCTTCGCATGAACCGACGACCATGTTCTGATCGTGTACTTCGTCGTTGGTGACGATTTCCAGCGTGTAGGACGAGACGTTATTGGCCTGGATCTTGGCTTCGATCTCGGCCTTGAGTTCTTCACAGGATTTCGTTGCCGCCAGGGCCGATGTGGCCAGCGCGCAACAGATAATCGCCAAGGCAAAACGTTTCATGGTTGAAGCTCCTTTGAGGCAGCGCGCAGAGTAATGCGCGTTAGCTGCTGCCATTTATTCGACCACAATTTCGCCAGCCCTGTTTGTTTAAGGGCAAAAAAGATCGCAGCCCGCCGAGGCTGCGATCTTTTTATCGGGGATTGCGATAACCCGCTATCAGCTGACCAACGTTGCATCCAGACTGATTTTTGCATTCAGAACTTTGGAAACCGGGCAGCCTTCTTTGGCTTTATTGCTCAGTTCCTCAAATTGCGCCTGGGTCGCCCCAGGAATCTTCGCCTTGAGGATCAGTTTCACCGCCGTGATCGCGAATCCGCCGTCCACCTGGTCCAGAGTGACTTCGGCATTGGTATCGATGCTGTCAGCCTTGAGACCGGCATCGCCGAGAATCATCGAAAATGCCATGGAGAAACAGCCCGCATGCGCTGCGCCGATCAGCTCTTCCGGATTGGTCCCCTTGCCGCCTTCGAAGCGCGCCTTGAAGCCGTAGGGCGCTTCTCTGAGAACACCGGTTTCCGTGGAAATCGAGCCGATGCCGGTTTTCAGATCACCTTCCCAATGAGCTGATGCTTTCTTTGTGATAGCCATGAATGCCTCCTCAAGATTCCGGCGCGAGCGTCGCGCCTTCGTGGTTTTCGGTTGCTAGGGTTCTGAGGATAGACCGTGGTGCAAAGTTCACCTGATCTGATTGTTCCTCTTATTTCGTAGGAATTTTGGCTCTGCCATTGAAACTCGGGTATATGCCCTCATTGCATGAATCACGCTTATAGATTCGGCAGGTTTTCGTTTGTAAGAAAAAACCTGCGCCCCCCAATTGGAGAAGCAGGCTTATGAAACGACTGTCCGATATCAAGTTTTCCACCCTCGATCTGGTGCCCGTGCGGGAGAACGGCAGCGCGGCCCAGTCGCTGCGCAATTCCCTGGACCTGGCGCAGCACGTCGAAAAGTTCGGTTACAACCGTTTCTGGGTTGCCGAACACCACAACATGGACGGCATTGCCAGTTCGGCGACTTCGGTACTGCTTGGCTACCTGGCCGGCGGCACTTCGACCATTCGAGTTGGCTCGGGCGGTGTGATGCTGCCAAACCACGCGCCGCTGGTGATCGCCGAGCAGTTCGGCACGCTCGAAAGCCTGTACCCGGGCCGGATCGACCTGGGTCTGGGCCGTGCTCCCGGTTCCGACCAGATGACCGCTCGCGCCTTGCGTCGTGAACGCTCTGGCAGCGCCGACGAGTTTCCGGAAGACGTGGCGGAGCTGATGCGCTACCTCGGCCCGCGCACCCCGGACCAACGGATTATCGCAATGCCAGGCACCGGCACCAATGTCCCGGTCTGGCTGTTGGGCTCCAGCCTGTTCAGTGCACAACTGGCAGGTGAACGCGGTTTGCCCTACGCCTTCGCTTCACATTTCGCACCGCGTTTCATGCATGAGGCCATTCGCGTCTATCGCAATCACTTCAAGCCTTCAGCGGTATTGGATAAGCCCTACGTGATGCTCGGTGTGCCGTTGGTGGCGGCCGATACCGACGAGCAGGCCGATTATCTGGCGACCTCGGTCTATCAGCGCATCCTGGCGTTGATGCGTGGCCAGAGCCTGGTGCAACGTCCGCCGGTAAAAACCATGGACGGCCTGTGGCTGCCTCATGAAAAAGAAGCCGTCGGCGATTTCCTTGGTCTGGCGATGGTTGGCAGTCCGCAGAAAATCCGCGCCAAACTGGACGTGCTGATCGAGCAGACCCAGGCGGACGAGCTGATTTTTACCTGCGACTTGTACGAACATGCCGATCGCGTGCATTCCTATGAGCTGCTGGCGCAGGTCATGAAGGGCTGACGTTCAAATAGCGAGCCCAAAAAAGCCGACGTCGTTGCGTCGGTTTTTTCATTTTCGAGGGTGGTCAGCCTTGCTTGTAGACGATTTGCTTGGAGCCTTTTTCACAGGTGCCGACGACTTTCCCGTCAGCAGCGGCGCCTTTATCGATGATTTCCAGTGAATAATTAGAAATGCCCTTGGCATCGAGTTTCGCTGTGATTTCGGCTTTCAGTTCTTCGCACGACTTGCTCTGAGCCAGGGCTGTTCCCGCAAGACTCAACAAACCTACCGCTAAAATAAAATGCTTCATCGGTCGCATTCCCTGGTCGGATCAATAGGGGCACCCAGCAATCAGTGGGTGTAAATATGTAGCGCTTTGCCATTCCCTATGGCGCTCGGCCAGCGCGCAGGCTCAGAAGATTAGCTCAACCTCAGCTACTGGCAATCCGGAACCCGACCTTGAGCGTCACCTGAAAGTGCGCTGCCTTACCGTCCTTGATGTGCCCGCGGGTTTCGGTCACTTCGAACCATTCCATATATTTAAGGCTTTTGCTGGCCTCGGCCAGTGCGTTGTTGATGGCGTCTTCGATGCTGCTGGTGGACGAACCGACGAGTTCGACTTTTTTGTAGGTGTGATGGTCGGTCATGGCGTTCTCCTCAGGGTGTGAAATACAGCCTAGCAGTGATTTTTCGTATTACTTCTGTCGGCCAATCCGAAGTGAAAGTTCAGATTTACTGCACTTTCTCGAAGCCCTGAAGTCCCAACCAACACACGCAACTCAATCAATGCAGGAGAGCCACCATGGCCAACACCTCTTTACGTAAAGCCTCATTGCAAAGCATGGAAGCCGAAATCGAGAGTCTGCTGAAGTCTTTGGAAAATCTGAAGGACGACGCCTCGGACGAGTCGCGTAAAACCCTGAAAGTCCTGAAAAGCAACGCCGAGAACGCGCTGAAGCATTCGCGCCATCTGCTCAGCGATGCCTACGAAGAAGTCAAAGTCAAAACCCGTGAAACCGGGATTGCCACGCGGGACTACGCCCAGGAACACCCTTGGACGACAGCGGGTGTGGCTGTCGGTGCATTGGGTTTGCTCGCGGCTTATCTGCTGTTCAAACGCGGTGACTAATCCGTCTGGCGCAGCTCGTTTTTGAGCCACTGCGCCAGTTGCCGAGCGCGCCCGTCCGCGGCGCGCTTGGGTAGCCACAACGCCAGTTGCGCCGGGGTTTCACTGAAGCCCCAAGGCGCAACCAGGCGCCCGGCTTTCAAATCCTCGGCCACCAGCGGTTCGGGCGCAATCGCCACACCCAGGCCAGCCACTGCGGCCTCCAGCAAATAATACAAATGCTCGAAACCCTGTCCGTACTTCAATGCTTTGGTGTCGAGGCTGCTTTGCTGTGCCCAACTTGGCCAGGCCTGAGGGCGTGAAGTCGTGTGCAGCAATGGCTCGCCCAACAGCGCTGCGGGCGGTGCGTTTTGCAGTCGTTCGTAGCCCGCGAATCGCGGGCTCATGACCGGGCCGATCCGTTCGCTCGCCAGCTCATAGACCTGCATGTCCGCAGGCCACGGTGGCTCGGCAAATACCAGCAAGGCGTCCAGCCCCGGCCGGCGCGGATCGAGATCACCCTCACCAGCCGACAGGTGCAGGCGCAAGTCCGGCAGGTCGGTATTCAATCGTCCCAACCTGGGAATAAACCAGCGTGCCAACAAGCTGCCCGAGCAACCCAGCACGAACGGGGCATCGGCGGTGCTTTGGGTCAGCTCTGCACAAACCGTCCGTAATCGCTCGAACGCCTCGCCACTGGCATCGCGCAAGCGAATACCGGCATCTGTGAGTTTCAGGCCGCGCCCGTCCTTGATCAACAGGCTTACGCCCAAGTGTTCTTCAAGCACCTTGAGTTGTCGGCTGACCGCGCCATGGGTGACGTGCAGCTGTTCGGCGGCCTTGCTGACGCTGTTCAGGCGGGCAGTCGCTTCGAAGGCCCGGAGGGCGTTTAGCGGGGGAAGGTCATGGCTCATGAGATCTGTGAGTTTTCCTGACAGGTTGACGCGATCTTATCGGTTTTCAGCCTGAGGCGTCAGGGGTAGAGTTAGCCCACTCTCTCTTCAAACGCATCCCACGCATTCAACTGGAGCGACCCATGACCCAGACTAACCTGCGCAACGGCCCCGACGCCAACGGCCTGTTTGGCGCGTTCGGCGGCCGTTACGTCGCCGAAACCCTGATGCCGTTGATCCTCGATCTGGCCCGTGAATACGAATTGGCCAAGGATGATCCTACATTCAAAGAGGAATTGGCCTACTTCCAGCGCGACTATGTGGGTCGTCCAAGCCCACTGTACTTTGCCGAGCGTCTGACAGAGTTCTGCGGCGGCGCGAAGATTTACCTCAAGCGCGAAGAGCTGAACCATACCGGCGCGCACAAGATCAACAACTGCATCGGCCAGATCCTGCTGGCGCGACGCATGGGCAAGAAACGCATCATCGCCGAGACCGGCGCTGGCATGCACGGCGTGGCGACTGCCACCGTGGCTGCACGTTTCGGCCTTGATTGCGTGATCTACATGGGCACCACTGACATCGAACGTCAGCAGGCCAACGTATTTCGAATGAAGCTGCTGGGTGCCGAAGTGATCCCGGTCGTGGCCGGTACCGGCACCTTGAAAGATGCGATGAACGAAGCCCTGCGTGACTGGGTGACCAACGTTGACAGCACCTTCTACCTGATCGGCACTGTGGCCGGCCCGCACCCTTATCCGGCGATGGTTCGCGACTTCCAGTCCGTTATCGGCAAAGAAACCCGTACTCAACTGCAAGATCAGGAAGGTCGTCTGCCGGACAGCCTGGTGGCGTGCATCGGTGGCGGCTCCAACGCCATGGGCCTGTTTCACCCGTTCCTGGACGACAAGAGCGTCGAGATCATTGGCGTTGAAGCGGCCGGCTACGGCATCGAAACCGGTAAACACGCGGCCAGCCTGAACGGCGGCGTACCGGGCGTACTGCACGGCAACCGTACCTTCCTGCTGCAGGACGACGATGGTCAGATCATCGACGCTCACTCGATCTCTGCCGGCCTCGACTATCCAGGCATCGGCCCGGAACACGCCTGGTTGCATGACATCGGCCGCGTTCAGTACACCTCGGTAACCGACGACGAAGCCCTCGATGCGTTCCACAAATGCTGCCGCCTGGAAGGGATTATTCCTGCATTGGAAAGCGCCCATGCCCTGGCCGAAGTGTTCAAGCGCGCACCGACCCTGCCGAAAGATCACCTGATGGTGGTCAACCTTTCCGGTCGTGGCGACAAAGACATGCAAACCGTGATGCACCATATGGAACAATCGAAGCAGGAGAAACACTGATGAGCCGCCTGCAAACGCGTTTTGCCGAACTCAAGGAACAGAATCGCGCCGCCCTGGTGACCTTCGTGACCGCTGGCGACCCGAGCTATGACACCTCCCTGGCGATCCTAAAAGGCTTGCCCGGCGCGGGTGCCGACGTGATCGAGCTGGGCATGCCCTTCACCGATCCAATGGCCGATGGCCCGGCCATCCAGTTGGCCAACATCCGCGCCCTCGGCGCCAAGCAGAACCTGGCGAAAACCCTGCAAATGGTTCGTGAGTTCCGTGAAGGCAATACCGAGACGCCGCTGGTGCTGATGGGTTACTTCAACCCGATCCACATGTACGGCGTGCCGCGCTTCATCGCGGACGCAAAAGAGGCCGGCGTTGACGGTTTGATCGTGGTCGACCTGCCGCCCGAGCATAACGGCGAGCTGTGCGACCCGGCTCAGGCTGCCGGTCTGGACTTCATCCGCCTGACCACCCCGACGACCGATGATGTGCGCCTGCCGACCGTCTTGAACGGCAGCTCAGGCTTCGTCTATTACGTGTCTGTCGCCGGTGTGACCGGTGCGGGCGCGGCGACGCTGGAACACGTTGAAGAAGCCGTTGCCCGTCTGCGCCGCCATACCGATCTGCCGATCAGCATCGGTTTCGGCATTCGGACACCGGAGCAAGCGGCGTCCATCGCGCGCCTGGCGGATGGCGTGGTGGTGGGGTCGGCGTTGATCGATCACATCGCCAATGCCTCGACGCCGGATCAGGCAGTTGATGGCGTGTTGAGCCTTTGCTCGGCGCTGGCTGATGGCGTGCGTAAAGCCCGCGTCAGCTAGAGGAATCAGAGCTCGCGTCACAGACAAACAGCAAGATCAAGGGCTTCAGGACTACGTTCTGAAGCCCTTTTTGTTGTATGTGCAGTTGCTACAAGTCCGCGGTGTTTCTATCACGGCAACTCCAATCCGCCTGACGCTTTGTGCAGCTTTCGCAGGTGCTCACCCACCTGTTTCACGTTGGCTTCGTTGGCGGCCATCTCGGCTGCACGACTCGGTTCGAGCAACGCTCTTACCTCTTTGTCCAGATCGCCTGTGAGCGCCTGAAGCTGTTTCTGCCTCAGATTGCTTTCCGATTCAAGACGTTGCCACTCGCTCGGCTGCGGCAATCCATAACCACCGGTGCCGAGCAGTTCTGCCGGACGGCTGAGGAAGCCGCTGTTGGCAAGGATTTGCTGCAAAGTCGCGTTGGCCTTGTCCATGCCGCCATTTTTCAGTTCCCGAGCGCCCAGATAGCGCTGCTTTACTTCGTCCTGGGCCAGCACCAATTGTTGGCGGAAGGCTGCCTGCTCCAGTAACAGCAGGGCTGCGCTGGTGCGCAAATCGGCTTGGTCGATCCATTGCCGGCGCTCTTCAGCTTTTAAGGCGAGCCAGTCTTCGACCTTTTCCTGCTTGATCGGCAAGTGCTTCTTCAGCACTTCGAACATCGCTTGATAACGATCGCGGAAGGAGTCGAAACGATAACCCAGGCGCAGCGCTTCGCGGGGATCATCCAGCACGCTGGTGTCCGCCAGCCCACGGCCCTTGAGCACTTCCAGCAAACCGTTGGGCATGATGCTGTCCAACCCGACCAGTTTTGTATTGTTGGTGCTGCTACGCAGTAGCTTCAGGCCCTCTACCGCGCAGTTATTGGACAGGAAGAAGTAGTTGCCGTCGTAACTCCAGTGCATTTCGGCGGCGTGTTCCACCACGTCTTCGATCTCGCTGCGCGACAGGGTCAGCGGCACCGAGGCCAGGCTGCGCAATTCGGTCTTGGTGTATTCATCGATCACCTGGGCCAACGGCAGGACAAACAGGCGTGACGGATATTTGCCTACCAATCCGTCCCAGCTCGACAGTTGCACATCACCGACGAAGGCGCGGTAGGACAACACCAGGTGCTGATCCAGATCCAATCGACAATCCGGCCCGCGTGGTCGTCCGGGTGCACAGATCACCAACCGCAACATGCTGTGACCCCAGCGGCTGACCCAGTTCTGGTTGGCTTCAGCCAGCAGATAGTCGACGGCGTAGACCCGTTCCGGATCGACCTGGCCCAGGGGCGTTTTGGCGAAATCATTGCCGGCATTGAGGAAGGAAAAGGATTTGCCGCAGGTGTCTTTAGCGGCGGGCGCCCAGCCGAAATGTTCTTTGTAATAACGGTACAGCGCAGGACGGCGACAGGCGTATGCCGGGTCGAGAAGGAAATACTCCATGTTGACCGCGACGAACTCCTTGGGGCTGCTCGTCTCGTAAATGTCCGGGCTGCGAGCAATTTGCCGGTTGTGCTGTTCGCGCTCGCCACGACGGCCTACGTATTGCGGCCAGCCGGCGAGGTCCAGCAGGCGCGGGTCGTCGCTGAGCGTAAAGCGTCGGTCGAACTGGCCGCGGCATTGATCGGGAATGCCAATCAACCCTGAGCTGCTGTTACGGCGGGTGCAGCGTTGAATCAGCCTGCGCTCCGCATCTGGCCACAGGCGCGAGCGGTCATAAATGTGGGTGAGCTCGTGCAACACCGTGGCAAGCATTTCGCGGCGCACGGTGCCATGGGGGCGATAAGTCTTTTTGGTCGCGGCGCTGCCGTCAGTGAGGCTGGCAAGCAGGTTGCGGTTCAGGTCGAGCTCCGACACCAGCGACGCCTGGCCATAAGCGTTGCTCGGCATGTTATCGGTCCAGCCGACGTCGATGCGTCGGTCGAGCTGCTCGATGAACCGCGGCGGCAGCGCCTGCATGGCTTCATCCAGCAGCGCCTGGCTGGCCTGTTGTTGAGCGGGGCTGAGGCCTTCGGTTTTAAGCCTTAATTGCAAGTCAGCCTGGGCCGTGTTGCCGAGCAGCAACATGACCCCGGCCAACAGCCAGGCGCCTGGCGACCTCACAGTGCGAGGATGGCTTCGGCGAGAACCTGATCACTGGCGTCGCGAGCTTCCGGTACGCGGGTACGCAACGTGTTGAAGGCCGCTTCCAGGTGCGCGCCACGAATCTCGCCATCGCTGGCGACGAAACTGGCCGCATCGTCGTGGGCTTCACGAACGATCTTTGAGTCTCGGATGGACGTCGTGGTATCGGAAGTGAAATCAAGTGTGCGCTGGGTGGCATTGATGAGGATGTTACTGGTGGCGACCAGAGTGTGCGCCTGGGCCACATCGACCAGGAACAGAAGGCCAAGGGCGGCAACAATCAGAGGGCTACGCATGGAACGACTCCGCAAGAACAAGGATAACTATTGGACGAGAATTGCCTGCGCCAGTTCAAGGTCGCTGGCACGAAGTTTTGGCTGGGTCCGGCGCAGATAAACCAGGGCGGACTCCAGTTGTGCTCCTCGCAGTTGGCCGTCACTGGCGATGAACGCCGCAGCGTCATCGTGTGCCGCGAGTAGCAGCTTACGGTCGAAGGGGGCGGAGGTCACCATGCTTGAGGCGTAGCCGGTAGCCACGATGCCTTGGGTAGACAGATTGAAGGCGTCATAGGCATGGACCGAGCCCACCCAGCAGGCTGCCACGAAAAGCGGGGAGATCAGCAGATTTGAAAGAAAACGCATGAGACTCGATAGCTGAAGGCGAGTCCCAAGGCTAGCGCAACGCCCGGTCTAGAGCCAGCGCCGAAACATTGGGACACGGCGGGCGTGTCCCACTTCAGTGGTGACGCTTAGATAGTCAGTATGGCTTGCGCCAGTTGTGCGTCACTCGCGTTCAACTGAGGTGCCTGGTGGCGAATATGGTCGAGTGCACTTTCCAGTTTCACGCCACGAATGGCGCCTTCGCTGGCCACGAAGCTGGCGGCGTCGTCGCGTGCGGCACGTACGATTTTGTCATCGCGAAAGGAAGAAGTGACATCGGAGGTCGCATCGGACGTGGCCTTGAGCGCGCCGACGACGGCATCGGTGGTCACGATAAAGCTGGTGGCGTGGGAATTGGCGGCCACGGCAAGCAGGGCTGCAGCGCTGAGCAGACGAAGACGGGACATGGTGGAACTCCTTTGGAAAACCGATTGAGAGGTGGCGCAGTGTCTGTTTATTCAGACGCCAGTCGTGCAGCGTTCGCCACGCTCCATTTGGATATTAGGCCTATGGTATCGGTTCGCACAGTCCCGTCTGTTCAAGCAGGAAGTTAACGCCAGAACGGTTTATTCATTTCGTGGAGACGATCCGCGTGGCTGATGTTCAGGTCCGAGAGTTGCCGGTCATCCAGTTGGCCCAGCAAACGCCGGGTTCGGGCCCTTTCCAGGTGGTTGGCAACGCCCCTCAGCCATCTACGAAACCCAAGGAAACGAGGCGTTGTTTGGGGTGTAGAAACGGAAACATCCAGTAAGTGATTCATGGCGCGGTCCTTTTGCTGGCAGTTGAGGATTTCATGGTGATCCCGTCCTCTCTTCCGCAACAGATACACCGCGCTAAAATTGTACTGGTTCAATTGTTTAAATAGTAAAACTGTACCTGTCGAGCAGGGTCTCTACTGTATTACCCGTTTTGAGGGGCCAAAACGACAAAGCCCGTCGTGGTTTCCCACGACGGGCTTTGTTTTTTCAATTTGGAGTGCTGGCGGTGGACCCGGTGGGTCAGAGCCAGCGACGCTAACTTAGCGCCAGAACGGCTTGCTCAGCTCTTCGTAGCGTTGTGCTTCGCTAATCCCTGCGTCAGCCAGCAGACGCGAATCCAGACGAGCCAGTTGATGGCGGCTGGAGATGCGGCGCTGCCACAGCATCAGGTTGGCGAGAACGCGAAGAGGCGTGGAAGCCTGGGTTTTTACAGCGTTGTCTTCGAAAAACAGCTCGGAACTGAGTGTACGTTCCATGGTTGACATCCTTCCGCTTATGGCGGGATTAGGTAGTGGTTTAACTGATGCCAATGATCCTCTCGTTTGGCCAGTCTCTCTAGATACAGTTCACCTGTATTGTGAGGTACCAGTTAACTGTTAAAGGGTGGTGTACTGGTCGAAATTGAGGCAACTGTACTTGTCTGCACTAATATCGTGCGTTTTTGCTGGATTGACTTGGAAAGGTAGGCAATTACGGTAGGAAAAGACCGGTACAGCAGTACAGTTTTATTCAGTATTTGGTCTGGCAACAGCAAGCTGACGAAACTGTGTTTGCGTCAGCTGCTATCTGTACCAATTACACCGCGAGCATTTGCCCGGTTTCTTCCAGGTTGATGTGCCAGCTAAGGGCATCACGCAGGATGTGCGGTGTGTGACCGCCGAGCGCACAAGCGGCTGTGAAGTAGTCATCCAGGGCTTGGCGATAGTCCGGGTGCACGCAGTTGTCGATGATGACCCGTGCGCGTTCTCGCGGCGCCAGGCCACGCAAGTCCGCCAGGCCGATCTCGGTGACAAGGATGTCGACGTCATGCTCAGTGTGGTCAACGTGGCTGACCATCGGCACCACGCTGGAAATCGCACCGCCCTTGGCGATCGACTTGGTCACGAAGATTGCCAAGTGAGCATTGCGCGCAAAGTCGCCCGAGCCGCCGATACCGTTCATCATCCGCGTGCCACAGATGTGGGTGGAGTTGACGTTGCCATACAAGTCGAACTCAAGCGCCGTGTTGATGCCGATGATGCCGAGCCGGCGCACCACTTCCGGGTGGTTGGAAATCTCCTGCGGGCGCAGGACCAGTTTGTCCTTGTAGCGCTCAAGGTTGCCAAAAACATCGGTATTGCGACGACTCGACAAGGTGATTGAACTGCCTGAAGCAAAGCTCAGCTTGCCGGCGTCGATCAGGTCGAAGGTCGAGTCCTGAAGCACTTCGGAATACATCGTCAGGTCTTCGAACGGCGAGTCGATCAGCCCGCACATCACCGAGTTGGCGATGTTGCCAATCCCGGCTTGCAGCGGGCCGAGCTTATTGGTCATGCGCCCGGCAGCCACTTCCTGCTTGAAGAAGTCGATCAGGTGGTCGGCAATGGCCTGGGTATCAACGTCCGGCGGCAGCACGGTGGATGGCGAGTCGGACTGATTGGTGATCACGATGGCGACGATCTTTTCCGGCGGAATCGGGATGGCAGTGCTGCCAATGCGATCGTCGACCTTGACCAGCGGAATCGGTGTGCGGGTCGGCCGATAGGTCGGGATATAGATGTCGTGCAGACCTTCGAGATTCGGGTTGTGCGCGAGGTTGATCTCGACGATCACCTGCTTGGCGAAAATCGCGAAGCTGGCCGAGTTACCCACCGACGTGGTCGGCACGATATGGCCCTGCTCCGTGATCGCCACAGCCTCAATCACTGCGATGTCCGGCAGCTTGAGTTGCTGATTGCGCAGCGACTCCACGGTTTCCGACAGGTGCTGATCGATGAACATCACTTCGCCGGCATTAATAGCCTTGCGCAGGGTGCTGTCGACCTGGAAGGGCATGCGTCGTGACAATACGCCAGCTTCGGTGAGCTGTTTATCGAGGTCGTTGCCCAGGCTGGCGCCGGTCATCAGGGTGATTTTCAGCGGGGTGATTTTGGCGCGTTCGGCCAGTGCGTGGGGCACGGCTTTGGCTTCGCCGGCGCGGGTGAAGCCACTCATGCCGACGGTCATGCCGTCCTCAATCAGAGCGGCGGCGTCAGCAGCGCTCATCACTTTATCCAACAACGAAGGCAAGCGGATACGGTCACGGTACATGGATTGTTATCTCGGGCAACGAAAGCAAGGAGTGCAGTCTAGTGATTTCAAAAAAAATCCTCCCGCTACCATGGTCGAATGCAGAGCCCCGATTTAGAGCCTTTGGTCGGTTTTTAGCGGGCAATAAAAAACCCCAGCCTACTAAAGGCTGAGGTTTTGGGTATTGCGCTGGAGCAGGTTTTACTCGACGGCTTTGACCATGTCTTCGATGACTTTCTTGGCGTCGCCGAAGACCATCATGGTTTTGTCGAGGTAGAACAGCTCGTTGTCCAGACCGGCATAGCCGCTGGCCATCGAGCGCTTGTTGACGATGATGGTTTTGGCTTTGAACGCTTCGAGAATCGGCATGCCGGCAATTGGCGATTTCGGATCGTTCTTGGCAGCCGGGTTGACCACGTCGTTGGCGCCCAGTACCAGCACCACGTCGGCTTGGCCAAACTCGGAGTTGATGTCTTCCATTTCGAACACCTGGTCGTAAGGCACTTCGGCCTCGGCCAGCAATACGTTCATGTGGCCAGGCATACGACCGGCGACCGGGTGGATCGCATACTTCACGGTCACGCCGCGATGGGTCAGCTTCTCGGTCAGCTCTTTCAGCGCGTGCTGCGCCCGTGCTACCGCCAGGCCGTAGCCCGGAACGATGATCACGGTGTCGGCGTTGGTCAACAGGAAGGTTGCATCGTCAGCCGAACCGGATTTCACCGGGCGGGCTTCTTTCGAGCCAGCAGGGCCGGCGGCGTCCGCGGTGTTGCCGAAACCACCGAGCAGCACGTTGAAGAACGAGCGGTTCATCGCTTTGCACATGATGTACGAGAGAATCGCACCGGACGAACCTACCAGCGAGCCGGCGATGATCAGCATCGAGTTGTTCAGCGAGAAGCCGATGCCTGCTGCTGCCCAGCCGGAGTAACTGTTGAGCATCGACACAACCACCGGCATATCCGCGCCGCCGATCGGGATGATGATCAGCACGCCCAGCACGAAGGCCAAGGCCAGCATCAGCGCGAAGGCGTTCAGGTTACCGGTCAGCATGAAAGTCACGCCGAGGCCCAGTGTCGCCAGGCCCAGCAGCAGGTTCAGCTTGTGCTGACCGCCGAACTGTACGGGTGCGCCCTGGAACAGGCGGAACTTGTACTTGCCCGACAGCTTGCCGAAGGCGATCACCGAACCGGAGAAGGTGATTGCACCGATGGCCGCACCGAGGAACAGCTCCAGACGGTTACCGGCAGGAATCGCATCGCCCAGTTGCTTGACGATGCCCAGCGATTGCGGCTCGACAACTGCTGCAATGGCAATGAACACCGCGGCCATACCGATCATGCTGTGCATGAAGGCGACCAGTTCCGGCATTTTGGTCATTTCAACGCGCTTGGCCATGATCGACCCGGCGGTACCTCCGACCAACAGGCCTACGATGACGTAGCCGATGCCGGCGGTGGCCAATTCGGCACCTAGCTTATAGACGAGACCCACTGTGGTGAGAATTGCCAAAGCCATGCCGAGCATGCCGTACATATTGCCGCGCCGCGAGGTGGTCGGGTGCGACAGGCCTTTCAGGGCCTGGATGAAGCAGATCGACGCGATCAAGTAGAGCGTCGTTACGAGATTCATGCTCATTACTTAGGCGCCTCTTCTTTTACTGCTTTCGGGGCTTTTTTCTTGAACATCTCAAGCATCCTGCGGGTAACCAGGAAGCCGCCAAATACGTTCACCGCTGCCAGGGCTACCGCCAGGGTGCCCATGGTCTTGCCCAGTGGCGTTACGGTCAAAGCCGCGGCCAGCATGGCGCCGACGATCACGATCGCCGAGATTGCGTTGGTTACCGCCATCAAAGGCGTGTGCAGTGCGGGCGTAACGTTCCAGACCACGTGATAACCGACATAAATCGCCAGCACGAAGATGATCAGGTTGTAGATACCGGGGGAGATAAGCTCTTCCATCGTCTGAATCCCTGCTTAGGCGTTTTTGCGGATGACTTGGCCGTCGCGGCACATCAGGCACGCGGCGACGATGTCGTCTTCGAGGTTGATCTCGAACTGGCCTTCTTTGTTGAAGACCAGCTTCAGGAAGTCCAGCAGGTTGCGTGCGTACAGGGCCGAAGCGTCTGCGGCGACGGCGCCGGCCAGGTTGGTCGGGCCGCAAATGATTACGCCGTTCTCGACCACAACCTGGTCCGCCACGGTCAGCGGGCAGTTGCCGCCCTGGGCTGCCGCGAGGTCGATGACCACCGAGCCCGGCTTCATCTGCGCCACGGTTTCCGCGCTCAACAATACTGGCGCCTTACGGCCCGGGATCAGTGCGGTGGTGATGACAATGTCAGCCTGTTTGGCGCGTTCGTGCACGGCCAGGGCCTGACGTTGCATCCAGCTGGCAGGCATTGGTCGCGCGTAACCACCGACACCAACGGCACATTCGCGCTCTTCATCGGTTTCGTAAGGCACGTCGACGAACTTGGCGCCGAGGGATTCGATCTGCTCTTTTACCGCAGGGCGTACATCAGACGCTTCGATCACTGCACCCAGACGTTTCGCTGTAGCTATCGCCTGCAAACCGGCTACACCTGCGCCAAGAATCAGCACGCGCGCCGCTTTCACGGTACCCGCAGCCGTCATCAGCATCGGCATGAAGCGTGGATAGTGGTGAGCGGCCAGCAACACGGCTTTATAACCGGCGATGTTTGCCTGGGAGGACAGAACATCCAGGCTCTGAGCGCGGGAGGTGCGTGGCGCGGCTTCCAGCGCAAACGCGGTAATGCCGCACTCGGCCAGCTTGGCAATGGTTTCATTGCTGAACGGATTGAGCATGCCCACCACAACGGTGCCGCTCTTAATCAGCGTCAGCTCGCTGTCGCTGGGGGCGACCACCTTGAGAATCAGTTCGGCACCAAACGCATCGTTGGCGCTGCCAATAATTGCGCCTGCCGCTTCATAGGCACTGTCGACAACGCTGGCATTAATACCGGCGCCGCTTTGCACAGTGACCTTATGACCCTGGCCGATCAGCTTCTTGATGGTTTCCGGGGTTGCAGCAACCCGCGTTTCACCCGTCTGGGTTTCGAGAGGAACACCAATGTGCACGTCAAATCTCCTGCGTGATCTTATTGAGTAAACCCAGGCACTTCGGATGGTGCGGCTGGGGCGGCCGATCAGCACGATCCCGCCAAATCAGGGCGGGGCGCGGCATTTTGCAGGCGAACTTAGTGCCCTTCAAGGGTTTATGAGGGGTGACGGAAAATTAACTACAAGTCACCCCGTGACCGAATGTCGCAACTAACCGGTTCAATCCCTTGCAGGCCGTGCCTTGTAAGGATTTTTATAAAAATTGGAGAATTTACGCATCGGTCAGGTGAATGAGGCGTTATTGCTCCGCAATAGAGGCTCAAGGCCACGTTTTCAGGCGCTTGTGGGACGTTTGTACTGCTTGTCGGTACAGTTATCAAATATGCGACAAATACTTATATCTGTAGTGTTTTGGTTTTGTTGACTACGCAGTCAGATTGTTGCGAAAAGCCTTTATCCTTCTAGGCTGTAGCTCTGTGCCTGATTGACCAACCAATCGCGAAATGCCCTTAAAGAGGCTGATTCGACCTTTCGCTCGGGAATCATCAAGTAATACGCCTTGATACTTGATAGCGCCTGGGGGTTGGCAATGACCAGGCGCTTCTCGGCCAATTCGCGTTGAATCAGGAACGGCGGAATCAGTGCTATTCCCATATCGTGCATGGCCGCTTGGGCAAGCATGGAGAATAGCTCGTAGCGCGGCCCTGTCATGTCTCGCGGGATATTTAGGTTTTGAGAGTTGAACCACTGGCGCCAGGCATAAGGGCGAGTGGTCTGCTGCAACAGGGGCAATTCGGCGATGTCGCCGGGAGACAGGGTTGTGTTTTTCCCCATGAGATTGGGGCTGCACACCGGCATCGGATTTTCGCCCATCAGCCTGTGGGATTCGGTACCCGACCAGTCCGCGTCGCCAAAATAGATCGCGGCATCGAAGTCGGTGTCGGCAAACAGAAAGGGCCGCGTTCGGTTAGTGAGGTTGACCGTCACTTCCGGGTGTTTTTGCTGGAAATCCTTGAGCCTTGGCAGCAGCCATTGAGTGCCGAAGGTTGGAACCACCGCCAGCTCAATCACGTTGGCTCCTTGCTGGCCCATCACTGACAAGGTGTCCCGTTCAACGGCATCGAGTTGGGTGGCCACCCGGCGGCTGTAGGAAAGACCGGCCTCCGTCAGCTTGACCCCACGTCGCGAGCGTCGGAACAGTTCTACGCTGAGGAACTCCTCAAGGCTGGCGATCTGTCGGCAAATGGCGCCTTGAGTGAGCGAAAGTTCCTGAGCTGCCTTGGTAAAACTTTCGTGCCGCGCGGCCGCTTCAAAGCTGATCAGGGCCGTTGTGCTGGGGATTTTCCTGCGCATGTACGTCAACCTCACTAATACATCGCATAAAAGCTATTTTGCGATGTTTCGGAGTGAGAAATTAGCACAACAGTATGCAAAATCCTCGTTTGCCGTAACGCCGAACCCGGCCTAGGATCAGCCCACGTTATTTGACCCGATTCGAGAGGACACACTCATGGGCGGTAAAGCTAGCTTCAACTGGATCGATCCCCTGCTGCTGGATCAACAGCTCACCGAAGAAGAACGCATGATCCGCGACACCGCTGAGCAATTCGCTCAGCAGAAGCTCGCGCCGCGTGTTCTCGAAGCTTTCCGCCATGAAAAGACCGACCCGGCAATCTTCCGCGAGATGGGAGAAGTAGGCCTGTTGGGCGCGACTATCCCTGAGCAGTATGGTGGCAGCGGCCTGAACTACGTCAGCTACGGCCTGATTGCCCGTGAAGTCGAACGCGTCGACTCCGGCTATCGCTCTATGATGAGTGTGCAGTCCTCGCTGGTCATGGTGCCGATCAATGAATTCGGCACCGAAGCGCAGAAGCAAAAGTACCTGCCGAAACTGGCTTCGGGTGAATGGATCGGTTGCTTTGGTCTGACCGAACCTGACCACGGCTCCGACCCAGGCGCGATGATTACTCGTGCCCGCAAAGTGGAAGGCGGCTACAGCCTGACCGGCAGCAAGATGTGGATCACCAACAGCCCGATCGCCGATGTGTTCGTCGTATGGGGCAAGGACGATGCGGGTGACATCCGTGGCTTCGTTCTGGAGAAGGGCTGGAAAGGCCTGAGCGCTCCAGCGATTCACGGCAAGGTCGGCCTGCGTGCATCCATCACGGGCGAGATCGTCATGGATAACGTGTTTGTCCCCGAAGAAAACATTTTCCCGGATGTGCGCGGTCTGAAAGGTCCGTTCACCTGCCTCAACTCCGCACGCTATGGCATCTCCTGGGGTGCGCTGGGTGCTGCCGAGTTCTGCTGGCATACCGCTCGCCAGTACACTCTGGATCGCAAGCAGTTCGGTCGCCCATTGGCCGCCACTCAGCTGATCCAGAAGAAGCTGGCCGACATGCAGACCGAGATCACCATGGCGCTGCAAGGCTGCCTGCGTCTGGGTCGTATGAAGGACGAGGGTACTGCAGCGGTAGAGATCACTTCGATGATGAAACGCAATTCCTGCGGCAAGTCCCTGGACATTGCTCGCATGGCGCGCGACATGCTGGGTGGTAACGGTATTTCCGATGAATTCGGTGTTGCTCGCCACTTGGTCAACCTGGAAGTGGTGAATACCTACGAAGGTACGCATGACGTCCATGCGCTGATCCTCGGTCGTGCGCAGACTGGCATTCAGGCGTTCTATTAATAGGAGAACGGCCATGGGCGCGCTTTCGCATCTACGGGTACTGGATTTATCGCGGGTGCTGGCTGGGCCTTGGGCCGGGCAGATCCTTGCTGACCTTGGCGCCGAAGTGATCAAGGTCGAGCGCCCGGGTAATGGCGATGACACGCGCGCCTGGGGGCCTCCCTTCCTTAAAGACGCTTATGGCGAGAACACTAGCGAGGCCGCCTATTACTTGTCGGCCAATCGCAACAAGCAATCGGTCACCATCGACTTCACTCGGCCTGAAGGGCAGAAGCTGGTGCGTGATCTGGCGGCGAAGTCGGACATCCTGATCGAGAACTTCAAGGTCGGTGGGTTGGCGGCCTATGGTTTGGACTATGAGTCGCTAAAAGCGATTAATCCAAATCTGATTTATTGCTCGATTACCGGGTTTGGTCAGACCGGCCCTTATGCCAAGCGCGCGGGTTATGACTTCATGATCCAGGGGTTGGGCGGCCTGATGAGTCTGACGGGGCGACCCGAGGGGGATGAGGGTGCCGGGCCGGTGAAGGTTGGCGTGGCGCTGACGGACATTTTGACCGGTCTCTATTCCACTGTGGCGATCCTTGCAGCGCTTGCGCATCGGGATCATGACGGTGGCGGTCAGCATATTGATATGGCGTTGCTGGATGTTCAGGTGGCTTGCCTGGCTAACCAGGCAATGAATTACCTGACTACCGGCAATGCTCCTAAGCGCCTGGGCAATGCTCATCCGAATATCGTGCCTTATCAGGACTTTCCTACGGCGGATGGAGACTTCATCCTCACCGTGGGTAATGACGGGCAGTTTCGCAAATTCGCTGAAGTGGCTGGACAGCCGCAATGGGCAGATGATCCACGCTTTGCGACCAATAAATTGCGGGTGGCGAATCGCGCGGAGTTGATCCCACTTATTCGCCAGGCGACTGTATTCAAGACGACTGCTGAGTGGGTGCTGCAGCTGGAGCAGGCAGGTGTGCCGTGCGGGCCGATCAATGATCTGGCTCAGATGTTTGCTGATCCTCAGGTTAAGGCGCGCGGGTTGGCCATCGAACTGCCCCATGTGCTGGCCGGGATGGTGCCGCAAGTGGCGAGTCCGATTCGCCTGTCCGAAACGCCTGTGGAGTATCGCAATGCACCTCCTCTATTAGGGGAGCATACGCTGGAGGTTCTGCAGCGGGTGTTGGGTCTGGATGCTGGTGCTGTGGCGGCATTCAAAGAGGCCGGAGTGCTCTGAGGACTTCTTCTATATAGAAGAGGGTGTGAGCTGTTTTGAGCGCTCTGCAAGTACTTGATAGAAAAATGCAATTAGGGGTTGACGGCAGATTCTGGAAGTCTATAATTCGCCCCACTTCCGGCGCAGTCGAAACGGAAAACTCCTTGGTAAACAATGAGTTATGCAGTTTTCGACAGCGAGTTGCTTCAGGTCATCGAAGCCCAGAAGGAGTTGAAAGAGCAGGGTTGTTTGGCTCTTTTGACGGTTCGATCTTCTCGGTCGAC